>DBFXIC010000442.1:0-2766 GCA_048455095.1 Anaeromassilibacillus sp. | reverse complement strand
CCACAGCCCTTCAGCAATTTCCGCGAATGCTTTTTTTCCGAGGGTTTTTTCCAACCCTGCCACAGATACTGGCTTTCGTTCGTACAATATCGTTTCCGCCACGCCCCGGATTTGCAGTTGAGTAAACGCTTTATCGCTGCCCCCGCTCCATTCCCGGCTGCTGCGGCCCTCCACAGCTTTCCATCCCGCGATATGCCGGCCCTCCAGCGTGGCTTTCAGGGCATAGTCCTCCAAATCTTTAAGCCATGACGCCACTTCTCTGGCCCGTGTCAGAATTTCGCCAACCTGGTCATCATTGAGGGTCAGCGCACCCGTCGTCTGGATGCTCTTTGCGCCGTCGCTTCCCGTACGGGCAGAGTGCATTATCGGTTCTACGGTGAACATTCCCTCCGCGCGCTTACTGCAAGTGGCTTTGGCCTTACAGAACTTGCACCATTCCCCCGCCTGATAGTCCTCCACGCCGTCAAATGCACGTTTTGCGGTGGGGCGTACTACTTTTTCCGTCCATTTGATAAGCTCAGAAAGAGGTGCCTCCCATTCTCGGACGCCGCCGGCATTCGGCTGTACGATAGACATATGTATTACTTTGATGCTATCCCCGAAAATGGGGTGAAAATATCTTAGAGCGCCCCAAGCGTAAAGCATCATTTGCGGGTTGTTCTCCGCCTCTACCACGACACCGGAGCCGTTCTTGTAGTCCACAACGTCGATGCGGCCAGAACCGATCATAAGGCAGTCCGCCGTCCCAAAGCCGTCCGGCACGATGTCGGAGAAGTCCACTCGCGCCTCCAGAGCCACCGAAGGGGGTTCCGGGTAGGATATGGCTAAGGATTTCAGATGCTCCAAATATTCGTCTGTGGCGAACTCCATAGATTTGTCGTAGTGTTCAGATTCCTTTAGCTTTTTCAGCTGCGCATTAAAGGTGCGCTTGGGCTGATTTTCGATGAAATACTGCCGGGCCTTCAGTTCGGCGATTTCGTGGGCCAGCCGCCCGGCTTCGGCATAGATACTTGTATTGTCCGGCATATTTTCAGTCAGCCTTGCGGAGCCGGGACAATGCAGCCACCGGTGAGCCGAGCTTGCTCCCAGCAGGGCGTGTTTCTCAGGGGGCATAATCAGTCTCCTCTCTTTGTTGATCGAGGCGTATAGATTCGATTATCTGCGTTTTTTTCCGCCTTGCGTACATCACCTAATAATCGTTCAAGGGCCTTAATAACTGCCCGATTGTTCTCTATCCAGTCGAGTACAGGCGCTGTGCGCGGAAAAGTATTTCTCTCATTTTGTACCTCCTGCAAAATTTCATATCTTTGCCCCTAGAGAGCGCATATCAGTGGCGAACGCGTCCAGTTGGTTAGGCTTCAGCTCCTGCGCGCACGTAACCCCGTACTTTTGCAGTAGGGCGTTCAGCGGTCCAAGCGCGCTGGAATCCCGGCTGATCAAGTCGGCGCCGGCCTTTGCAATCAGGGCTCCTGTGATCTGCGGGGCTGCTGTGGTTGGTACGGCCGTGGAATTTGGGGTGGCGTTGGCAGCGGGCGCGTTGAAAGCCTCCGCCTGAGGGGTCTCGCTCTCATTGTGCGCATGGCAGCGGCAAGTGAATGCTTTTGCCAGTGTGGTAGCTGCCATAAGCAGATCGGGGCAGTTGATAGTTACGTTGATATCCATTGTAATTCCTCCCTGTATGTAGTTTCATTCTCCGCAACGGTTTTCTTCCAATGCTTTCGCCGCTTCCTCGCGGGTGAGAAAGACGGTTTTCCCCACATCCGTTGCATCTACAACCCCCCATAAGATCTGTGTTGAGCATCGTTCTTCCGTTAAGCATCGAAATGTCTGTAACATTAAACTTGTAAACTTTTGCGAACGGATAGGTGCAGAATGTCCACAAAGTGTCTCCTTGCTTACACGGCAGCAACACGATCCGCCCATCCTTCTCCGCCTGCATAAGTTCGCGAATGCGGTCAGAATAGCTTGGGTGGCATTCATACGGACACCCTGGCCCTTCTGAACAAAAATCACCATCCAGATTGCATTTCCGGTTTGCATAGAATATACAGCCGAAATCGTATCCACTTATAATCTCCCACAGCTCTACTTGTGCTGTCTGCCCAACGGCTCGCTGTAGGTCTTGGTTGATCATTCCTCATCATCCCACATTTTCTCGTCATCATTCTCCCAAAAGGGGCAACTGCCATTTACTCCAGACTGGAATATTCCAGCGGCATCATTGTTACAGACGCCATTATCATCCCACCACCGGCAGATTCCACATGTCTTAATCATCGGCGACCTCCTTCCACAAATCCGCAAACTGTTGAATGACAGTCGTAGTCCCAATTGCAGAAAATTCATCATCAAGCTTGGTCAGGATGACATCACGCATTTCTTTTTTGACAGCATTTTTCAGTTCATCGAACGGAAGCAAGTTCGGAGTATTTTCATCCACTGAAATATCAATTTCGATCTGTGCTGCATACTTACCCTTTATCATGCTCGTCCTCCCTCATATCCGCGCCGCAATTTGCGTTTTTCACAGCTGCAAAATCCTTTTTATCGTCTCTCCACTTGCGTTTCCCATAGGGGCAAAAATCGTCTGGTTGCGGATGTTCTGATCTACCGCTGTAAGGATGATGGCAATATGGCAAATTGTCCTCTCCTATTTCATAATAGCCACAATCTTTGCACCTCGGCAATTGCCTGAAAAATTGGATAAAACTGCTGCGGGACTACGGCCTTCCCGAGGCTTCTAAGTCTGTCCAACCGATGGGGAAT
>DBFXIC010000441.1:0-8360 GCA_048455095.1 Anaeromassilibacillus sp. | reverse complement strand
CGCGGCGGATTCGGACGCCACGGGGCGCAGGAACAGGGCGAGCACGAACGCGGCCCCATAGGAAAAGATCGAGAGCAGCGCGGATAGCCGGTAATCGTCCCGGATGAAGAGCGAAAAGGCCGCGCAGGCGAGCACCAGCCCGGCGGTGTTGAGCGCCTCCCACAGGCCGAACACGCGCCGGGATTCCTCCGGCGGGCAACCGTTCCCGCCCATCGAGAGGAACAGAAACGCGCTGTCGCATCCCGACAGACCGGACAGGACGACGGAGAGCAAAAGGCGCTCCGCCAGGAACATGTCGAAGCCGTCCGCCCGCCAAAAGACAATTTTAGAGATAAAATAGAGGAAATGGCAGACGATCAACGTATTGCGGTAGCCGATGCGGTCCGCAATCCAGCCCCAGGGAAGCTCCATCGCAAGGCTGACCGCCAGGGAGATGCTTTCGATCAAGGTGATTTGAAAGACGCTGACGCCGTTCGCCTGCCGGTACAGCGTGGAGATGGGCGCATAAAACAGAAGGCCCTGCAACAATGCAATCGCATAGCAAAGCCGGATATTCCGTGTCTGCATGGTTTTGAATCTCCTTTACATCAAAAATGGGAAAACAAAACCAGGCCTGCCGGAAAACAGGCTTCCGGTAAGCTGGCTTTGCAGGATGATTCAATGTATTAATGCAGACGATGATTCATAGGGTCGAATTCCTTTCAAAGGGGAAGCGATTATTTTCCGGCGTCTTCGTACCGCTCATCGCCCCACCAGTTCGGCATCAGTTCTTTCAGCGTGACGGTTTTCCTTGCGTCATAGTCCGCCATGATCTCCATGTCCCGATTTTTGGCCGACAATTGCATAAAAAATTCCCGGCAGGCGCCGCAGGGCATCCCGCTGCCGCCGCCATAGGGAGCTTTGTCTCGGAATGCGATTATTCTTTTGACAACGGTCTGTCCGCTCTCCATATACATATGAAGCGCGGCCACCCTTTCCGCACACAGGTTCATGACGCCGCTGCAACTTTCTATGCAAAATCCTGTGTAGATCTCGCCGTTCTCACTTTCCAATGCGCACACGACATGATGCGCATACACAAACGGCGACACATCCCCCGGATGATACTGTTCTTTTGCTTTTTCGTAGAGCTGTTCCCAGATATCCATTTTTATATTCTCCTGTTTTCCAATTAAGTTTCCGCAGCTTCGGTCGAAAGGGGCCGGTCGGCTTCGGCGGCGAGGGCCGCCGCGCGGGAGTAGACGCATCCGCAGTAATTTTGCCGGTAAAGCTGGTACTCCCGGCTCAGCTCGATGGAGCGCTTATAGCCGTTCTTCTTTTTGAAGTCGGAGAACAGATATGGCACGCCGCATTCCTCCGCCAGCTCCGCGCCGATGGCGTTGAGTTTTTCCGCGTTTTTATACGGACTGATGGAGAGCGTGGTGGTGAAATAATCGCATCCCAGCTCTTTTGCGGCGCAAGCCGCTTCTGCGAGGCGCAGGCGGTAGCAGAGGGTGCAGCGGTCACCGCCCTCGGGTTCCGCTTCATGTCCCTTTGCGAGCGCAAAGAAGCGCTCCGGTTCGTAAGCGCCCACCGCCAATTCCACGGGGCCGGACAGCGGCATTTCCCGCAGCAGGCGGCGCACCTCTGCCACGCGCTTCTCGTATTCCTCCTGCGGGGAGATATTCGGGTTGTAATAATAGAGGACGATGGAGAAAAATTGGGATAGATATTCCAGAACATAGCTGCTGCACGGCGCACAGCAGGCATGCAGCAACAGCCGGGGGCGGGCGCCCTCCTGCTTCAATCGCGCCAAAAGCGCGTCCAGTTCCCGTTGGTAATTGCGTTTGATCATGTTTTCCACCTTTTGTCCTGTTTCGGTTGAAAATCCGCCTGGGCCTGGCCCAGGGGAAGCAAATGTTGATAGACCGCCGTGTGGCGCTCATCGACGTCCAGGTCCTTGTGTACGTGGCCGAAATACCAACGCTTATAGCGCAGGCGCGCGTCGATTCCCTCTAAAAAGCGGTTGAACGGCTCTTCCGCCGGCCGCCTGCGGAATTGGTTGACAATAGGCAGCGGCGCGGTATGCGTGACGACGTAGTCCACCTGGAACTGGGCGGCCATCAGCGTGCGCATCGCTTCGCCGTATTCGACCGCGCTGGGCATCTCCTCCGGCCACCAGGAAAGACCCTCTGTGCGGAATTCGACGTCGCCCGAGGCTCCGCCGCCCATGGTAAAGATGGTGCGGCCCTCCAACGTGTAGAGCTGGCCGCGCATCAGGTGGAGGACGCTTTCCCCGACCCGGTGCACTTTGCCGCCGTTCCACTCTTCCACTGGATAGCGATTGAGCAGGTCAAAATTTTCGTGGTTGCCGTCGACGAACAGGGTCGTAAATTTTTTTCGCTTAAACCAGTGCCTCCAAAAATCGTCCGCGCCGCCGGGGCCGGTCCATATGCCGCCAAAGTCGCCGCAGATCAGCACATAGTCGCGCTTTGTCAGTTTTTTTTGCTCCGGGAACGCCTTGGTCGTGAGCTTCGCCACATCGTACGGGATGTGCGTATCGCCCGTGATGTAGATCATCCGGCATTCCCCCTTTTTTATCATTGTAACAAGCCCGGATGGAAAAAGCAAACAGGTGGTGAAAAATACGCAACTTTTCTTGCGCGGGGCGGGACAGCGTGCTACAATGGAACCAACGCAATGGACAGGAGCGGGGAGGAAACGCATATGTTGGAAGAAAAGGACTTACAGGCGATTGGACAGCTGATTTTGGCAAGCGAAGAGCGTTTGCGCACGGAGTTCAATACAAAGATTGAATCAGAAGTTCGTGCAAGCGAAGAACGCCTGCGCACGGAGTTCAACTCCAAAATGGAGATGGAGATTCGCGCCAGCGAGAACCGCACCCATGCCTACATAGAGAGCGGCGTGATGAAGCCGATCCGCCTGTTGGCGGAAGGACATGCGCAGATTTTGGAACGCCTGCCCGAGGCGGACGAGTTGGACTCCCTGCGCGGCCGGGTGCGCAATTTGGAACGCATCGTCACAGAGCAGGGCCGGGAGATCGACGGCCTCAAGCGCGCGTAAGCTATATCCAGCGCCCCAATGAATCCGGTCTGGCGGCGGGCTGGTTTCATCCAAAGTTCTGGTATTTCGGCTTGCACAGTTCTTCTGGGCCCAAAGACAGCATTTTGTATGTGAGACTTTCCAGGCCGTATAAAAGAGAAATCCCTATATTGATACGAAAAACAGCCCCTTTCAATCCGGTTTTGCAGACGCAGACGGCTTGAGGGGCTTTTTTATGCGCTTTTATTGAATCCGGTTTCCATAATGCTCCGAATGGTTGTAAAAATCAACCCTGCCGTACACAGATTGAAAATCTGGCGGAACCTTTTCGCAAAGCTGCCTATGGAAATTGCCACGGTTTTCCTGTATGATAGAAATGCAAAGATTGTAAAATGCTGGGCTTGCGGCATATGGCCGCGGGCCCACTTTTGGGCGTAAACTGCAACATACGCCGCCAAACGGCGGAAAGGGGCGAATCCATACGGAAAATACACGGAACGATTTTACAAAAGGGAGCATTGCTGGCAACATCATGGGCATGGCGATGCCAATGATGCTCGCGCAGCTCATCAACCTGCTGTACAGCGTGGTGGACCGCGTCTACATCGGCCGCATCCCGGAGGTGGGAATGCTGGCGCTGACCGGGGTGGGACTGACCTTCCCGATCATCAACATCCTGAATGCCTTTGCAAACCTCTTCGGCATGGGTGGCGCGCCGCTCTGCTCCATCGCGCGCGGCCGCGGGGAGAATGAGGAGGCCGGGCGCATCATGCGGTGCTCGTATACGCTTCTGCTCATCAGCGGAGCGGCTTTGACCGCCCTCGGCTATATCTTTTTGAAGCCGTTACTGTACCTTTTTGGGGCCAGCGATGCAACATATCCCTATGCAAGGGACTATATGCTGATCTATCTGGCGGGGACACTGTTCGTCATGGTGAGCCTCGGCATGAACAACTTCATCAATTCCCAGGGGTTTGGGCGTGTAGGGATGCTGACCGTCCTGTGTGGCGCGGTGACAAACCTGGTGCTGGACCCCGTGTTTATTTTTGTGTTTCACATGGGCGTGCGCGGGGCGGCGCTCGCCACCGTGCTTTCCCAGGGACTTTCCGCCGTATGGGTGCTGTGCTTTTTGAGTGGGAAAAGGGCGATCCTGCGGCTGGAGCCGGCAAAGTTCTTCCTGCACGGCGGCATGGTCAGGCAGATCACCGCCATAGGCTTTTCGGGCTTTACCATGTCGGCCACGAACAGTGCAGTACAGATTTTGTGCAACGCACAGATGCAGGCCTACGGCGGCGACCTCTATGTCGGCGTGATGACGATTCTCAACTCTGTGCGCGACATCCTCACCATGCCGGTGAACGGCCTGACCAGCGGCGCACAGCCGGTGCTTGGATTTAACTACGGTGCGCGGTCCTACCGCCGCGTGAAAAAGGGCATTGTGTTCACCACATTGACATGCATGGTCTACACGCTTGCGGCGTGGCTGATCGTCTTTCTCTTTCCTCGCTTTTTTATTCAAATCTTCAACACCGACGACGCGGCCCTGCTGGCGGCCAGCGTCCCGGCGCTACATATGTACTTTTTCGGGTTCTTTATGATGACGTTTCAGTTCTCCGGGCAGTCCACCTTTGTGGCGCTGGGCAAGGCGAAACAGGCAATTTTCTTCTCAATTTTCCGCAAGGTCATCATTGTCATTCCACTCACGCTTTTGCTGCCGGGGCTTTTCCATATGGGTGTAAACGGCGTGTTCTGGGCGGAACCGATTTCAAACTTTGTCGGCGGCGCGGCGTGTTTCATCACAATGCTGTGCACGGTGTGGCCGAGTTTAAAAGAATAAAAAGAGCAGACATATAAAAAGACGGACGTTGGTACGATGGTACATAACGATCCGTCTTTTTATTTGTTTTCTGATTTATCAGGTGACCTGCGCGGATAAGGTTTTGATTCGTCGGTTAGACCAACCAGATAATCCATACTGGTATTAAGAACGAGTGCAATCTGCTTGCACTGTTCTAAAGTGTAGTATCTTTTTCCAGTTTCAATTTTTGAGTAGTCGCTTTGATCGATCCCGGTCAGTAACTGTATCTGTAATTGTGTAAGATGTTTTTCTTTCCTTAAATTCTTTAGCCGTTCGTCCATACGCATCACCCAACATTATTATGTCATTTTGACCTATTGACATTAGGGTGATATTGACCTATTATAGGGGTTAGGTGATGAAAAATGCTTGGCTCGAGAAGAAACAGCGCAAATCTAAATAATATGTGTTATAATTTTCGGTGGCTGCGTAGGAAGAGGAAAATTTCCATATCGGCATTATCACATGCTGCACAGGTGAAAAGGTCGTATCTGTACCGATTGGAAAGATATGAAGTGCCTGATGAATTCAACGTAGAAGAATTTTTCCGAATTTGTACCTGCCTTGGCATTCATCCGTCGAGCGCTTTTCAGAAAATTAACCCGAAATAAGGTACAGTCATTTCTCAAATAGACTGAACCAGAATAAATTTGCAAACGTAACCCCCTGGGCAGGAAAACAAGAGTTCCTGCAACAGGGGGTGTAATTCTGTCTAAACGAATCGGTTCTATCGGTGCGTTTTGTCCTGTAGGTGATACTGAAAAGGTGCGCCATTTAGGTTCTGGGCGATCTGTTCAAATTCGGCCTGCGGCATCGGTTTTGCAAAGATATAGCCCTGAATCATGTCGCAGCCTGCTGAACGCAAAAACTCCACCGTGTTTTCATCTTCAACACCTTCGGCAATGGTTTTGATCTCCAATTGCTTGGCCATGTTGATAAAATTGGACACCACAATCCGTTCCCGCCGGATGTCCTTGCTCTTCTGAAAGAACAGAATATCCAGTTTCAACACATCGATTGGCAAGTCTTTCAGGAGATTCAAAGAGCTGTATCCGGAACCGAAGTCATCCAATGAACAGGCAAATCCGTTTTTCCGGAGTTCCAATACAAGTTCTGTAAAAAGGTCCGTATCGGCCACCAAAATATTTTCTGTGAACTCCAATTCCAAATGGCCGTCTGGAATGGCGTATTTGTTTTTGACGCCCGCATAATACTCGACAAAGTCTCGCCGGAGAATCCCCGCCTTTGATACGTTGACCGCCAAATTCAACGGCTTCCCGCCCCTGCCCAGATAGGCGCTGTACCACCGGCAGGCGTTTTCAAACATGTAGCGGTCCAGGCGGACGATCAGCTCGCTTTGTTCAAACAGAGGAATAAAACGTCCCGGCGAAATCATCCCGCGCGTCGGGCTCAGCCATCGCGCCAACACCTCCGCGCCGGAGAGCTGGTTGCCGTTTTGAATATCGATTTTTGGCTGCATATAGAGCTGGAATTCGTGGTTTTTAATGGCTAGCTCCGCTTCGGCTTCCAGCATGGAATCGTCCAGCATCTGTTTACGGATACTGTCATCGTAACATACGCAGAGGCTTCCGGTCCTCTCCTTTGCCAATTTATGCGCCATATTGGCATAATTGACGAGCGTTGTCAGGGGTTGTGTTTCATCGCCTGGGCGGAAGCGGTAGACGCCCATAGGGATTTCCAGAAAAGACCGCCCCTCCATTCCCGCGTGTTTCAGACTGTCCAGAATCCAATCGCGTTTGGCTTCCAGATCCTTTAAATCATCACATCGGACGATTCCGGCAAAATTATCGGCAGAGATCCGGCAGCTCATACAATCCGGCCCCTCCGCTTCCAGTAGGCGTTTGCCGATCAGGGTGAGCATCCGGTCTCCTTCCTCATAACCCAGTATATCGTTTGCAAATTTGAAATTTTTCATATCGGCGTACCAGAGAATAAACGAAGCCAGGTCGTTTCTAAGGAGAAAGTCTTTGGCGTCCAGCTTAAAACCATCAAAATTGCGCAGCTGGGTCAGGGAATCATTGTATGCAAGTTTCATGAGCGCTTTTTGATTGTTTGCATTCATCCTCCGCTGCCGGTTGATCAACCATATAAACAGGCAACAGGCAATCGCGATAATCGCCAGAATGCCGGCGGCTGTCTGAATATACCGGGAACGCAGCACATTTAGGGGAACCATGCTGACCTGATACCACTGGTCTTTGATCAAAGGAAGGACGACGACCATCTGTTGATGCCCGTTTTTATCCGTGATAATGAGGTCTGAACCGCTATCCCGGTTCATTGCAGCGACAATTTTTTCTTTATTTTCCGGCAGCAGCCCGGAGTTTTCCATCTCTGTGCTGCTCAGAACAAAATCCCCGTAGACGTCCAGAATACTGGAGCTCCCTGCATTTTTAAGCAGCGGCATGTCGATGATGTCGCGCAGGATGACAGAGGAATGCACTGCGCAAATGACGCCCACGGTATTCTCATGAACATCTTGAATTCGTACCGCAAAATAGTTGACGAATCCATCTTTCAACCTCGCATCTGAAAACGTCCTGGAAATACTCTTTTCTCCATTCAATGCGCGCTGGAAAAACGTCGAATTTTTTAGATTGATGGATTCAATATTTCCGTCCAGATCCACCATTTTCCCGATGCCGTGAATATCGGCATATCCCATCCGGATAAACGCGTTCCCTTCGTTGATCACTTTCAGGGTATCCATGATTTGGTCGGAGTCGTTTATATCGAATTCTCTCAGGCTGACGGCCAGGCCCTCCAGGGTCTGCCAATCGCCTTCAATTTGTTTAACGATCGAAGTCCTGGTCTGGTTGGATGCGTTGTATAGATCGGTAATACTGTCCTGCTGGCTCTTTTCAATCATCTGGATCAGAAACAGGACGCTGCATGCGATAAAACACAGGCAAGTAATCATCGGCAGCAGCATATCTCGTTTGGTATTCTTTTTATTATCCGTGGTGTTCACTACTCCCCATAGCCTTTTGCCGCTGTAAATCATTTAGTTGCGGATCTAGCTATCCGATTATTTTTTGTTTTAGTGAAAATCAATTACATATCATTTAGAAAATTCATACTGAAAAGAAGAGTATCTTTTCATATCCCCATGCGATAAATAGAGCCTGCCATAAAATATGAGCCTGTCCTATTAAATTTGGGGGATACTAGACATTACTATTTTTCAATTATATCAAACACATCCAGAATATGCAATCGTAAGTAGGAGCAGCGGATATGAGGATGTTAGAAAATGGTAAAAGAAAAAAGACTGTTTAGTGACAAGCACAAAACAGTCTTTTCCTTGGCGCGCCCGAAGTAGAGATGAGAAAAAGGCTCCTGTGGAGCGTTTTTCCATCGACGTCCCTTCCCAAGAACGCGAGCCCGCAGGCGAAGCGCGATTGGAGGATGTCGGAAAATGGCAAAAGAAAAAAGACTG
>DBFXIC010000440.1:0-5321 GCA_048455095.1 Anaeromassilibacillus sp. | reverse complement strand
GTGCGACGGAGTGCCGTGAACCATGTCAGGCGGGGAACCGAGCAGCATTAAGCGGAGGGGCCCGTGCGATGCAGGTGGTCTGTTCGTCTGCATATCCCGTTACACGATACCGTCGCAAGGCGGCTGTCCTTGCTTTCCGTTTGTTTAAGGGCTGTCCTGATTTGCAAATGGATAGTTTTGCACAGAATGAATCGTTCTGTAAGATAACTGTCTTGTGAGGCGTTCTTTTCATGGCAATCCGAGAAGGAGGTGCGCGCATGTATAAGGTTTTATACCGAAAATGGCGGCCGCAGGTTTTTGCGGATGTCGTTGGCCAGCCGCAGGTGACTGTGACGCTTAAAAATGAGCTGATGGCAGGCCGTATCGCGCACGCATATCTTTTTACCGGATCACGTGGAACAGGAAAGACCACCTGTGCTAAAATTTTGGCAAAAGCGGTCAACTGTCTTGATTTGCACGATGGGGACCCCTGCGGGGAATGCGAAATCTGCCATGGAATTGAAAATGGTTCCGTGATGGACATCGTAGAAATTGACGCTGCCAGCAATAACGGCGTCGATAACATCCGCACGCTGCGCGAAGAGGCCAATTTTACGCCTGCTGCGGCAAAATACCGCGTCTATATCATCGATGAAGTGCACATGCTGTCTACCGGCGCATTCAATGCGCTTTTAAAGACATTGGAAGAACCTCCGGAGCATGTGATTTTCATTTTAGCGACCACAGAAGTACACAAGCTGCCTGCAACAATTCTGTCCCGGTGCCAGCGGTTTGACTTTCGCCGGATTCCGCCGCAGGAGATTGCGGGGCGGTTGTCCTATGTAGCGGAGCAGGAAGGGGCGACCCTGGAGGAACAGGCTGGCCTTTTGCTTGCCCGCTTGGCAGACGGCGCCTTGCGCGATGCGCTTTCGCTGCTAGATCAGTGTTTGGGCCGCAGTAGGCAAGTTACTTTGGATGTGGTGCAGGAGACGGTAGGGCTTGTCGGGCGCGACCATCTTTTTGGCCTGTCCGAATCGGTTCGGAAGAACGATGCTTCTTCCGCTCTGGAGACCATCGACCGTTTGCACAGCGCATCTAAGGATATGGCTCGTCTTTGCGAGGAGCTTTCTGCGCACTACCGGGGTTTGATGCTGATTAAAACGATGAAGGACGCACGTAGTATTCTTGCTGTGCCGGACGATGAGTTTGAGCAGATGACCAAACAAGCTCTTACCACCCCGTTGCCGGAAATTCTGCACTGCCTGGATACCCTGCAAGGAGCTTTGGATAAGATGTATCGCGGCGGAGACCGTCGGGTGGAAATGGAAATGGCCATCATTAAGCTGTGTTCTCCTGCGTTGGATGATTCCAATACAGCTATGATTCGCCGGATCGATGCGCTGGAGCGCGGCGTGTCCCGTTCGGTTCCTTCTGTAAGAGAGACGCTCAAACCTACGGTTGAAGAACCGCGCGTCATCGTACCGGCGGAAGAGCCGCAAGAATCAACGGTATCTCCGGACAAGCCTTTGGAGCAGGAAGCGGAGGTTCAGCCGGTGGCTGTACCAGCCGCACAGCCTCGGAAACCCTTGGAGGAAGGTGCCAAACGCCTTGCGGAATGGCCGGAGATCCTACGCATTCTAAAGGAGTATTCCGTTGCGATTTCCGCAGCATTTAACGGTTCTTCTGCTTATGTAAGCGGGGATTATGTGCTGATTGACGCGAAGGAGATGGCCTTTGAATTGCTCCGCAAATCCGCACAACGGGATAAAATGCGTGAAGCGATTCAGCAAGTTACCGGGCGCGTATATAAGTTGGGGCCATATCGCTCCAAAAAAGCTGAGGCGGAGGAAACCGATCCTTTGCTGAAGCTGGCTGGTGAGGCAGAAGAGGCTGGTATTCCGGTAACGCGGAAATAATGTTTCTTTGTAACAAACGGAAATGAAACAAGTGATTCCTCATTCATTTTGTTTTTAATAGAATGCCCACAAGGGCAAAGAAAATTTTGAAAAGGAGTTTTGACTTATGAAGGCAAGATTACCCCAGGGATACGGCGGAGGCGGCGCTACAAACATTCAGCAGCTTGCCCGTCAGGCACAGAAAATTCAGGAGGAGATGGACGCGGCCAGCGCAGAGCTGGACCAGAAGTTATATACAGCGACTTCCGGCGGCGACGCTGTGAAAGCAGTTGTTAGCGGAAGTTTGGAAGTGAAGTCCATTGAGATTAAACCTGAGGTTGTGGATCCGGAAGATGTAGAGATGTTGGCTGACTTGGTCCGTGCGGCGGTCAATGAAGCGCTTCGTACTGCTTCCGAGGAAAAAGCGGAGAAGATGGAAAAAATCTCCGGCGGCTTTAGTATGCCGGGCCTTCTGTAAAAGATGCCCTCTTATAATGTCGCCCCGCTGTCGCGTCTCATTGAGCAGTTTGAAAAATTGCCCGGTATTGGACACAAAAGCGCACAGCGTCTGGCCTATTATGTTTTGGGCTTGTCCAAGGATAGTGCAGAGGCATTTGCCAACGCCATTCTAGATGCGCACGAAAAAATTCACTACTGTAAAATTTGCTGCAATCTGACGGATCAGGAATTGTGCCCGGTATGTCGAAATGAAAGCAGGGACAAGTCCACCATTTGTGTGGTGGAAGATCCGCGCGATGTGATTGCTTTGGAGCGCACAAATGAATTCAACGCCACTTATCATGTGCTGCACGGCGTAATTTCTCCGCTTAGCGGCGTGGGTCCGGATCAGCTCTGTATTAAAGAGCTCTTGGCGCGCGTCCATCAGGGTGGAGTGCAGGAGGTCATCATGGCCACCAATCCCACTGTAGAGGGAGAAGCGACCGCCATGTACATTTCCCGGCTTCTCAAACCGCTGGGGATTAGAGTGACGCGTCTTGCCTACGGCATTCCTGTAGGCGGCGATTTGGAATATGCGGATGAGGTAACCCTCTCCCGTGCGATCGAAGGCCGCAGCGAAATTTAGAATGAAACATGCAATCCCCGACGGGAAGGAATCATCCTTCCTGTCGGGGATTTTTAATATGTAGACTTTTGAAAATTTTATGAGCAATGACAAAAAATTTTGAGGTGGGTCTGACTTTTACCGGTTTTGGTCAATCTAAAAGATATAGATAAAAACGACGGAGGCGATTTCATGGATGAGGAATTGCGTGGAGAAATTGTAAGATATTTACTGGCGCATCAGGAAAAGTTTTATCGCCTTGCATTTTCCTATGTTCATAACAAAGACGAGGCTTTGGACATCGTGCAAAATGCAATTGTCAAAGCTCTGGAGAACTATTCTTCCATACGCAATATGAAATATATCAAAACATGGTTTTACCGGGTCCTGGTGAATGAATGTCTGACGGCGATTCGGAAGGGGAAACGGGAATATACCTATGAACCGGAAGCTTTGCAGCAGATGCAGGACCAGCCGATAGAAGAAGACCATCGGGCGATAGAAATCTATGAACAAATTCAAAGGCTTCCGGAGGAAATGAAAACGGTGATGGTCTTGCGATTCTATGAGGATTTTTCCCTATTGGAGATTGCAAAAGTGACAGACGCAAAGCTCAGCACAGTGAAATATCGTCTCTACACAGGCCTGAAAAGAATGAAAGCAACTTTTGAGGAGGGATTGTAATGAAGGCAGAAGAAATGGTTCGCCGCTCAAAAAAGGTCTATGATGCGATAGAAATTCCCGATGAATTGATAGAGACTATCCGTCAATCGATTAAGCTGGCAGGCAAGGAAAATCAGGTAGTCGTGCTGCCCAAAAAGCAGATTGGACGAAAAGTCGCTGTTTGGGCAGCATGCCTCCTCCTTTGCTTTATCGCGGCATTGAATATCAGCGAGCCCTTTGCCGCAGCCGTTACAAATATGCCGGTCGTAGGAACTATTTTTCGTGTGTTTACCTGGAGAAGCTATGTGCAGGCGGACGCAGATAAGATTGTTCAGGTTGAGGTTCCGCAGATTACGGGGGAAGGGTCCAGCGGTGTTATCGCAGATGTAAACGAAGAAATTCAAACAATTGTTGAACAATACAAAAGACAGGCAGAACAAAATATTGCAGAATATAAGGCGGCCTTTCTTGCCACTGGTGGTACGGAAGAGGAGTTTGCGCAGAAAGACATCAAAGTGGACGTTCATTATAACATCAGGTGTGAGTCGGGAACACTTCTTTCTTTGGAGCTTGTAGCAAATGAAAATTGGTGCAATGCATATGGTGTGCGCTATTTCTATAATCTGGATTTGACCACAGAGCGGATACTTACCTTGAAAGATATTCTTGGTAAGGACTATGTTTCCATCGCGAATGCAAGCATTCGGGAACAGATGCAGAAGCGTATGAATCAAGATGAAAATCTCATCTATTGGGACGGCAGTGATGGAATGGAAGGCTTTACGACCGTGGACGAGAATACCAAGTTTTATCTGAATGAAGCGGGCAATCCCGTTGTAGTGTTTGATGCCTATGAAATTGCGCCGGGGGCTTTTGGCGCGCAGGAATTTGAAATTATCCCATAACAATCAAAAAATCCTCTGGTGGAATGGAACCGCCGGAGGATTTTTTACATGGTTCAGCTCTTTTTTGCTTGCAAGTGTGTTATAATGATCTCACGCCGTAAGCGAAAGCCAACGTCGCAAGGGCTCGTTGCCTTCCGACGGCTGGGAGATCATTGAAATAGCGACCTTATTGTAGAAGCCTTTTTCTTTAAGCAACCAGTTTAATTGCGCTGTTGTATAGCCTTGTTTGCGCGTTATAATGATCTCACGCCGTAAGCGAAAGCCAACGTTGCAAGGGCTCGTTGCCTTCCGACGGCTGGAAGGACATTGTAATCGGATCGTTTTTTGGAATAGATGCATCAGAGATTTTGCTTTCGTCAAATGCAGCGTGGAGCGGAAGGGGGGCTGTATATGGAATCGCTCGATCAAGATTTTTTATCAGAGGCGTTTCCTTTTTGGGAGAGACTTTCTCCGTATGAACGTCGACTGATTTTGTTGCAGACAAAGAGATATGTGTATGAAAAAGGCCACCGTATCCACAGCGGCCTCGGGGAATGCACCGGCGTGCTTGCCGTCAAGTGCGGGCAACTGCGGGCTTATCTCATGTCCGATGAGGGAAAGGAAATTACCTTGTATCGGCTGATCGACGGCGACGTCTGCTTCCTTTCCGCATCCTGCATTTTGAAAAATATCTCCTTTGAAATCTACGTGGATACCGAGTGTAAAACAGAGTTATATTTGATTAATGCTGCTGCATACGACTCCCTCGGAAAAACCAATCTGGCCGTACAAACTTTTTTACAAGAGACCATTTCCGCGCGGTTCTCCGATGTGATG
>DBFXIC010000439.1:0-3735 GCA_048455095.1 Anaeromassilibacillus sp. | reverse complement strand
AGTTCCACGCCGTTAAAATCGTATGGGGTCTCTTCTGCAAGCAATTCTATGGCTCGCTTTAAATCGTCTTCCGTAAATTTACGATTTTGATCCTGGTCGGAATCCTCCAAAGCGAAACTCCCGAAAAAGTCCTGGTATTCCTGCTCTGCGCTTTCCGCCCAATAGACCACCGTGGTGTCTCCAAGTTGCTTCACGTGATCCCGATCTGTAAGAAGCGCATTCAGGGCGGTTGCGTAGGCAAACGCCGCCATTTTTCCGACGGGCGCGTTGTAGCTTTGGGACTTTCCATATGATTCAAAGGCAGATGCATTGAAGGAAACAAGCGCCGCACCACTGGACTGCGCATCTTTTACCCCTTTAATCGATGGATGCAGTTTTGCAATCGGAGCGATTTCCCCCGTTACCAAACACCGCCCTGTTTCTTCACCGGTCTCTTCTCCCTGAAACGCGTCCCAAGCCTGCGCAATCATGGGATCTTCATGGGCAAAAACTAGATCCACACGAAAAACCAGATTCCCTCCTGTCAAAATCTCTTTTAAATGCGGTATCAGCATCGGATTTTCCCGTGCTATCTCCGGATCCCAATTTTCAAAGTAAGCGCGTATTGCATAAGCCACAGGACTATCTACATTTTGCAGCAACTTCCCATGAAGTTCCTTGCTCGCACAAAAACATTTCCGTGCACGTTCGTTCTTTTCATCGCTGTCTATTCCCAAAAAGTAGGCTGGGGAATCGCAGAGAAAATTTGCCGCAATATTTACAGAGCGTTTCACTGGGTTTGGAACGCTCATCATTCGAGGGACTTCTATCTTTTTATTCCCTTTTAAAGTTTCCTCCCTCAGGCGTATTACATTGACCAAATTTCCTTCCCGATCCAAAACCAAAGCAAAATTTACCTTTGCAGGATTCCATCCCGGACGTACAATGTTTCCCTGCGCCTCCATTGCGATGTAATACGCATATAACGCCTGTAAAATCATCGAAGCACCTCGCAGTCCGTTAGATTGAGCACCCCCCTGCGCAATTGCGCCCGGAAAAAGGTGGGCTGGATATTTTGCGGATCGCTGTAATCCATATCGTACAGCATATATCCCAAATCGCGCACTTCTTCGTCCGCATAACAAACAGGGACGAAATCGCCCGTATACAAGCGGAAATTCGCGGGAAATTCTCTGCATCCAAAATACGGCTGATGGTAACACTGTCCGGAGGCCAGACGCCGCTTGACGATATCCTGAAATTTTCCGGGATTGTCTCCGGCGCTGGCCTTCTCCGTCATAGTGAAGTGCGCCTCGATCACATACCGCACATCGCGCAGCACCATTGAAGCGCGCTGTTGAATATTCGCCGCTCTATCGATATACAACGGCATCTTCCCTCCCGTCATGACCGTTCGGACATTGCGGGCAGAAACAACCGCGCTCACTTCATTGCGCCGGATGTTCGTAAAGTGGATGGGATTCATCACATAAATCCGGTCGATATGCCACCGGAGACCCGGATGCCAGTACACTGCTTCTAAAATTCCCCGGGCGGCAGACGGCGTCATCACGTCATACGAAACCCGTTCTACCTTCATTTCCGGTCTAGAAAAGCATGCGTAACTTCCCCAGACTTCCATCTTAATTGCCATAGCCTCAACTCCTTTCTCTTTACACAAATCGTACGAACACCCATATCGATCTTCACCACCTTTAAAGCACATTATTTTATACGAATATCGCTTTTCCTGCATCTGCCTTTAAGGAAAGCCCTGTACCTTCTGTATCATATAGATCCAGGTTTGTCAGGATAGCCAGTCCATCCGCCACGACTTCAATGTCACCGGCTGCCAGCAATTCCTGAAAATGTTGATCGTAGACATTTACCATATAGCGTCCCGCCTTTCTCAAAAGGGAACGGGAATATTCCTTTTTTTGCAAGCGCTGCGACAACCTCTGCGCTCTTTTTCCCAGCGGGACCAAAATCGATTTTGTATCATTTTCAATCAGCCGAAACTCCTCAGCTACCTGGGCGAAGGGAAGCATACAGCCTCCGCGCCCTTTTTCAAACGCCTGTACAATTCCCTTTTTGTCCAGCAGCTCGCCCCTTAAACTGTGCAGCGCATCAAAGTACGCCTGGATCGCCTCCGGAGCCGCTAAATCCTGAAAATGGGGCTGAATTTCTTTAAGAATGCTGACATTTTGATTGATTCTGGGAGGAACGCCATCCTCTGCCCGATAGATATATACGATGCTTTCCTCCAACGGACGTTTCCCCTCTCTATTGCACCGGCCGGCCGCTTGAATAATAGAATCCAATCCCGCCTCCGCACGGAATACCGCTGGAAAATCGACGTCCACTCCGGCCTCGATCAGAGAAGTCGCCGCTACGCGGCATGGAAGTCCCTGCCGCAGCCTGATCCGGATTTTCCGGAGCGTCCAACGGCGCATTAGGGGCGTCATGAGGGTGGAGAGATGGAACCGTCCCTCCATGGGAAGTGCCTGATACAGCGTTTCCGCCTGTTTACGCGTATCCACAATGGCAAGTGCCTGCCTTTGTTCCGCCATCCGACCCGCTAAATCCTGTTGAGACAGCGTGCCGATATGTTCCAGCTTTGTTCTCCGGAAGAACTGGTATAACTCCTGCGTATCCGGACATATTTCTCGGATACGGGCTTTCTCCGGGAAAAGCTTTTGCAGAGACGGCTGTGTGGCGGTACACAGCACCGCCGTCACACCGCACTGTTTGACCAGCTCCCAAATTGTGCGTACGCATGGTTTTAAGTAGTCCAAAGGCATCATCTGTGCTTCATCAAAAATCACCACACTGTTCGCAATGTTGTGCAGCTTCCGGCAGCGGGAAGTTCTATTAGCAAACAGCGATTCAAAGAACTGTACACTGGTTGTGACAATGACAGGTGCATCCCAGTTTTCTGTAGAGAGCCGAAACTTTTCTGTCTGCGTATCGTCATCCCCCCGCTGGTCGAAGCTGACGTTTGCGTGATGCTCCAGCACGTTTTCCGCGCCCAAAATATTACGAAACACGCGCGCGGTCTGTTCAATGATGCTCGTATAAGGGATGACATAGATCACGCGCTTCAATCCATACCGGACTGCATGTTGCAGTGCAAACGCCAGGGAAGCGACTGTCTTTCCCCCTCCGGTCGGGACAGTCAGCGCTCTCAATCCACGCGCTTCCTTTCCCGCCTCCAAACAGCACATCAGAATTTCCGTGCGCTTCCGATTGATCGGTTTGGCAGTCTCCTTTGCTTGCAGCCAAGGGGCGATGTAGGTTTGCAAAC
Organism: Anaeromassilibacillus sp.; assembly: GCA_048455095.1. GTDB lineage: Bacteria > Bacillota > Clostridia > Oscillospirales > Acutalibacteraceae > Anaeromassilibacillus. The sequence goes on along the minus strand of DBFXIC010000439.1, from coordinate 452 downwards.
GTTCGAAAAGCTCTGGAATCTCTGTATATCCACCCCGGTCCACCTCTCCGTTCTTCATAAACGCTTCCGTATCCAAAAAGTCGGCGTCCACCAATGCGGAAAAAAGCATCCGCGTAAAAAATGCGATGCTGAAACCATTTGCCTCCGGCGGCAGCGTCGCCGGCTCCAATGCAATCTCTTTTTGAAACGCCTGATAAGAATTGACCTTCTTTTTTAAGCGCCCGTTCCAAGAAGGAAGGCCCTGTGGATCTCCCCGGTTACCTCCGTCCGGCAAACCTGCATGGTGTCCCGCAGCACACATCGATGCTGGATACATGTGCAGCTTAAACAGTTCCTGTGCTCCTGCCGTGGAATGATCCCCGCCTATCCCGTTCCCCTCGATATATTTCTGGAACTCGCTCGAATACTTTCCAATATCATGGGCCATTCCCAACGTATAGGCATATCTACCT
>DBFXIC010000438.1:0-11418 GCA_048455095.1 Anaeromassilibacillus sp. | reverse complement strand
CCGGAGGCCGTATAGGCAAGGTTTCCCTGACGATAGCGCAGCTGCTGACCTTCTTCCTTCACGGGGTTCAGCACACCAATTGGATAGAAATCAGAATCAGGATCGAGCGCCAGAACTTGTCCGCGCAGTCCTCCGATACCGATGGGCATCATCTGGACCCATGCCCCCACCTCGCCGTTGACGATCTTTGTGTGCATCGTGGTGGCATCCTGCACCATAAAATCCGGATCCAGCAAGCCTTCCTCATACAGTCTATGCATAAATGTCAGATATTCGCCGTAGCCGTCCTCGGCTGGGCCGTACTGAATTGTGCCGTCCTCGCGCAGCGCAAAATCGCTTCCCATGCCTGGCATGCCCACAACGGGCAGCGTGATGTCGAATGCTGATGCAAAACTCTGAGCCAGCGTGGCGTAGGTACCCATGAACGAGATGGGATGCTTGATGCCCATATCCTTGAACGCCACCAGCGCTTCATACCAATCGTCCAGTGTAACAGGAATATCCAGCCCCGCCTTATCCAACAAATCCTTGCGGATGATGAGTCCAATAAACGTTTCATCATAGGGCTCACGCTCGATAGTGTTCTGCCACACGCCGCTGTCCTGGCTCGTATAGGTATATATAGCCGGGAAACAATAAATATTGCCTGAGTCGGTCATGATTTCTTTTGCAACGTCCGGGTGCGCCTCAAGATATGCTGTAAAATTCGGCGCATATTCCTCAATATAATCGTTCAACGCCACGATCTTTCCATCCGCAATGGCGGCGTCCGGACCGCCCGGATAGGCGTTCAACCAGCTGTAATACATGATGTCCGGCATGTCAGGCGAGGCAATGATAAGATTGAACTGTTCGGCGGACTGGCCGCTGGCAGGCTGCTGCCATACAATATCTACACCCAAATTCTCCTCGTATTTCTGCCAGCCTAAAGATTCGTCGAAACCTGAAAGTACGCTAGACGAAAGATTCAATGGATCCATCCACCAAGTGACGGACGTGGCCGTCCCCGAAGTGTTGGGCAACTCTCCATCTGGTCCGTTGCCGGATGACGGAACCGGCGTGCCGCCTTCACCGCAACCTGCCAGCGAGAGCGCCATGACTGCACATGCGAGGAATGCGGAAATGATTTTCTTCATGTTTGTACCTCTTTTCACTCCATTTTTTGTTATCCCGAACAATTCGGGGTTTCAACGCTTTCAGCCTAACAGTAATCCGTCAAAATTGCTATCTTTAGTTTTTAATGCAATGTATTTTTGTTTTGTATTTACAATTTTTCGTCATCGCTATTTTTTTGTCTATCACTATTTTTTTCAAATCTATTTGTAAACCGCACAAAAAAAGCGGGAAAGTTTTGTCAACCTTCCCGCCGAGACGATATTTCAAGCTCAGCTGTTGATGCTTCCGGGCGTCGTGCCCTCATATTTTTTGAAGATACGGATAAACGTATTGATATTTTCGAACCCGGCCTCATGCGCGGCTTGCGCGACCGAAATGTGCCGTTCCAAAATACACTGCTTCGCATATTTGACGCGCAGGCCGCTGATGTAATTCAAAAGGCCGATCCCTGTTTGCTGTTTGAACAGGTTGGAAAGATACGGTACGCTCATGCCCAGGTATTCCGCGGCCCGGGATACATTGAAATCCAGGTCTCTGTAATGCTCATTCACACACTGCATGATGCGCTCCATCGGCTGTTCCCGCGCTGCGCCCGCCACAGTGTGAAAGCCCTCACAGGCGGCGGATGAGCGAAGCACCGTCGCCATCAGCATCTGTGCTATCTCATCCCGCGTGCCTGCGTGGCGCAGCAGATGCAGGTCCGCCCGTAGCGCCTCCCGCTGCTGCTCCCACACCTCGGGCATGGTTCCCAGGCAGCGCAGAATACCGCACAACAGGTCATACGCCAAACAGCGGCACATGCTGACAGGGAGCTCCTGCTCTTCCCAATTGTGCCGCAGGATCATCTGCAGAACAGAAGCTGCTTCTTCTTCATTTCCTGCCGCGATGTAGCGCATCAAAAGCTCTTCCTGCTCACTGGAAAGCCGCGGCACCTGCGCCGGCTGCAGAGTCGGCCCGCATTGTTCCTGACAACCGGCGGCTTTTTCATGCTGTTCGCGCAGCGCTTCGTTGGCCGCCAGATAAGCAAGATGGATGTTTTTAAAATCCCGCCATGGTTTTGAAAAGGCGCACAGAAAATCCCCGCCCGCCTCCCGCGCCGCGCGTTTCAGCAAAGCGTCCAGCTCCGCCACGGTTTGTTCGATCCCGCTGCCGGTGGCCGCGTTTAAAAGTATGCTCCACTGGCGTCCGCGCGGCAGAAGATAAGCCCGGACGCCCTGCGCCATATGGTTCAAAAGATCCTCCAGCGCTTCACGCTCACTGCCGCTGTCCAGCAGCGTCTCCGCTCCGCCTCCGGCGTCCAGCAGGACCACACCGAACCAATCGCCGCTGAAGCCGGCATCCAGACGCTCCAGGACCTGATGCAGATGCTTTTCATCATATACAACGTCGCCTTCAATGCAGGACTGCACAAATTCCTGCCGCAGCTCATTCCTCTGGTTCTCCCACAGCATTTGTATCTGATCTCTGCTGCTTTTTGCGTCTGTAAACGCAGCCAACAGCTGGTCATACTCATTTCCGCTCAGCGCGTGGCCCGCTGTGCCGGCAAGTTCCTTGCGAAGCCGGTTGAGCGGCTTGTATTGGATATACAAAAAACACAGACACAGCACCGCTGTCATGCAGACCATAGCCAGCATGACCGGGAGTGCCCGGCGGATGATCCAATCTGACTTTGCACCGATGGAAGACATCGGTACGACCGTGATAAGATGCCACCCGGCTTTCGGGAGCCGTTCGCGCTGTATCCAGTAGAGCTGTCCGCCCAATGTGATCTCCGAGTCCTCCGCGGAAGACACGTCGGCATTTTCCAGCAGCTCCGCAACCGCAGCGTCACCTGTTGCGCTCAGCAATGAGCCGTCCGAATCCAGCAGCACTGTCGTACTGTCCTCAACAGCGGAGTTTGACTGGATCATTCCCGCAATGGTTTCGGGGTTCATCACTTGTACCAATGTTCCTTTTGGCGTTCCGCCCACAAGGGGCACGCTCGTCAGCATCAATGCTTCTGATTTTCCACCTGTTTCAAACACATACAGCTCGTTGTAATGATAGTCCTGCAAAAGTGTGGTGAAATCCCCGGCAGACATGGCGGCTTCCAGCCCCAACGAAGCATAAAATTCATGCAGCCTGAAAATGGCGTCACTGGAAAGAGCCCTGCCGATATTGTCCATGTAAAGATATCGGCTCACCTCTCCGCCGGACTGGAGCGCGTATACCGAAAGAGACTGCTGAATGGGCTGCAAATTGTAATATTTCGAGCCGCTTGGGTCAGGCGTAGAAACAAAATCGTTTACCAGATAATCGTTGCTGATCTCATACGCACAGCGCTCCAGTTCATCGAAATAATCATTGATCGCGTTGTTGCTCTGCTTTTGCAGCGTCTGCGTAATAGATTTATATTCACTGATGAGCTGGTTTCGCGCATTGCGCCCCAGCATAATGCACATGACCACCATCATCAAGAGCAGCAGCCCATAGGAAAGACACCAGGTATACAATACGCTTTTTCGTTTAAACATCTTCCCCATCCCTCTCGTTAGCCATAGAAATTATTATAGCACACATGCAGACGGCGCGCAAAACATCGAAACAAAAGAGACTGCGGACGCCCTCTCTTCGATAGCGCCCGCAGCCCCAATATATCCTTAATAAATAGCAGCAATATGTATATGCCGTACAGCCTGAGAGAAAAAGCTTTTATTCTTCGCCACACGCGGGGAACCGCACGCAAGCATATCCTCAACCACACCTTCGAAATGCACAGAGGCGACACGCCGACGGTTCATGCACCCCGCCATCAACTTTACATGATGTTTGTTTGTGGAGATATCTTCGATTTTCCGTCGGACCCCACCGTCTTTCCAAAGTGCGATTCCATAGGTCCTATGAACCACACCGTGCTCATCTCTTATCGCTCCTGCTGTTACAAAATAATACTCCAACTGGAATCCGCCCTTTCCGCCGAAAATAATCATTGCAGAATCCAGTATACTGAAAAAAGGCGTTAATTGCCGTTAAGAAAACGCGGGCAGCCGCCAATCTTCCGTTAAGACTTATTCCTTTTCCCCGTCCAGCATCCGGTAACCGACGCCGGTCTCCGTAAAAATATATTCCGGCTCCGCGGGGTTCTTTTCCAGCTTGCGGCGAATATTTGCCATATTCACGCGCAAAATCTGATTGCTGCCCCCTGTAACGCCGGGGCCCCAGGTCTCCCGCATCACAAAGTCGTAAGTAAGCACACGCCCGGCATGGCGCGACAGCAACGCGACGATATTATATTCCGTTTGCGTCAAATGCACATCCGCACCGTCTACCGTTACCCGGCGCTTGTCATAATCGATGCGCATTTTGCCCGCACGGAACACGCCGCCCGATGCATTTATATCCGTTCTGTTCTGGCTGTGGCGCAGCGCTGTGCGCACACGGGCCAACAGCTCGCTGGTCCCAAAAGACTTTGTGATATAATCATCCGCTCCCAAATCCAAAGATTCCACCTTATCCCGCTCATGGGAACGCGCCGATACAACGATCACCGGCGTCTGTGTCCAGCTGCGCACCGTACTGAGCACTTTCTGCCCGTCGATATCCGGCAGGCCCAAATCCAGAATGATCAGATCCGGACAGTAGGAGGACGCCATCATCAACGCCTCCTCCCCCGTGGCTGCGCGTTTCACCTCATACTGGTTTGCGCGCAGAACCGTTGTGATGAAACTGGCAATGTTGCTTTCATCTTCCACCAGTAAAATCAAATATTTGTTTGCCATTTTTATTCCTCCTCCAGCGGAAGCCGAAATGTAAACTCCGCGCCGCCTCCAGGCACGTTGCGCGCCTCCATGGTTCCGCCGTGCGCTTTTACAATACTGTTGCAGACCGAAAGGCCGATTCCCATGCTGTGGTGGGCGTCCGCATGGTCCTCTCTGTCCCTTTGAAACATGCCGTCAAAAATATGCGCAAGCCGTTCCGGAGAAATGCCCGCGCCGTTGTCACTAACGCAAAATTGTGCGTTTTTCCCCTGCCGTGACACGGTAAGCCTTGCTCTTGTATCCGGCGGAGTATGAAAAGCCACGTTTTCCAGCAGATTTATGATCACCTGCTTGATGAGCATCGCATCCATGGGCACCATCAGCAAATCGTCCGGCACAGAAGCCGAGATCACGCGTTCCGGGAAACGTTTTCGAAATTTTGAAACAGCTTCTGCAACAACTTCCTCAGCCGCCTCCGGTACTTTATTCAAATTCGCTCCCACTGCCCCGTCTACACGCGTAACCGTAAGCAGATTTTCCACCATACCCACGAGCCATTCGGCATCTTCGTGTATCTCTCCCAGCAAAGTAAGGCGTTCTTTTGCTGTGAGCACACTGTCATTTTCCAAAATCGCAGAACTTGCCCCCAGAATGGAAGTAAGCGGCGTGCGCAGGTCATGCGACACGGCTCGCAGCAGATTGCTGCGCATCTTTTCGCGCTCTGCTTCAAGCTGAAGCTGTCCCTGTTCCTTGATGCGGGCCGTCATCGTGCTCGTTGTGACGGAGACAATGAGCGCGCACAAAATCGTTACAGGATAACCGGGCAGCGTGAAATTGAACGCCCAGTACGGATAGGTGAAAATAAAGTTGGTAAGCAGAACGCCCGCGACTGCGGCAAAGGTTCCGTACAAAAAGCCCTGGGTAAACCTTGCAATCATGAACGCCGCCAACACATAAATGACCTGTACAGCCGCCATGTAATCATCTCCCGAGTTAAGTTCCCGCAAAATGATGCACGACGCTGTCGCCAGAAACAGACCGAACAGCGTTTTCAAGCAGTCTCCTGCAGATACGGGAAAGCACCGCTTGAAAAATCCGCTTATGCGGTTCGCCACAAAAGTCACCTCTCCCTGTCTCATGCTCAGGAACTGCAATAGAAAAGCTCTTCTATATAATAACAAAATCCAGCAAAAATTCCTAGTACCCAGCTTTTGTGCGGAACGGCAGATACAAATAAAATACGGAATATGCCACAATCTCCACGGCATCCACGAATTTTTTCTCAAATCAGCCAGTTGATTTTTATTTCCTGCGCACCTGTTTTACCATCTCTTTCTCCTATCTGAACATCTTGAATAAAAAGAGCCGCCAGTTCCCTTGTCAGAGCGGATGCTTCCGTAATCTCCTGTAAGTAAGTCTCCAGTTTCGTCCTGCCTCCCGGCGCTTTTTGTTCCTCTTTTTCCTCAAGAGCCAATGCTTCGAGCCTGTGTATCAATTCTTTTTTGTCCGCAAGGTAAACCCGGTTCAGTTCCAGAAACTGTTCTTCTTCCAGAATGCCGCGGGATTTGTCCAAATACAGGTCGTGCAATGCCTTGACCCGCTGCTCAAGCTCCATCTTCAGGCGCAATTGTTCCTTTGTACGGCGTTTCCGGTCGCTCTGTGCAAGATCTTCCATAGCGCATACATCCGCCTGCTGCGGATCGAAATAGCGATTTATATGACATTGCAGCCGGCGCAGCACCTCCTCCTCCAACCAGTCCAGGCGGATGTTATGATTTGTGCACAGAGGCTTGTGCGTCGCATACAGCTTGCACCTGAGATAAGAATATTTGCCGGCGGCCCGGCCGTTGCTGTAGCGCTGCATCGCGCTGCCGCACTGCATACAATGGACTTTCCCCGCCAGTGGATGCACCTCTCCCAGCCCCGTGGAGCGTGTGCGCGCATGCAGCATTTCCTGTACGCGCTCGAACGTTCTGCGGCTGATGACCGGCTCATGGGAATCTGGCACAATGATCCAATCGCGCTGCGGTACAGAAGCCATCTTTTTGGATTTATAGCTGATTTTTTTTGTGCGCCCCTGTACAAGGTCTCCCGTATACATCTGATCCCGCAGGATACGGCTTACTGTCGTGCGGTTCCACAGCCCATGGTCGTTGTGCGCTGCGCCGTTACGGTACGGATAGCCCATCGCCTGCTTGTGCCTCGTCGGGTTCGGCACGCCGTCCCGGTTCAGAATGGCCGCGATGCTCTGTGTGCCATGCCCCGCCAGATACAGCGCGTAGATGCGCCGCACCACGGCGGCCGCCTGCGGCTCCACGATCAGCTTATTTTTATCCGCCGGGTCTTTCCGGTAGCCGTAAAGCGGGAACCCTCCGATGTATTGTCCCGCCCGGCGCTTGTAGTCGAACACAGTACGGATATTTTCCGATAAGTCTTCCAGATACCACTCGTTGACAAGGCCGTTGATCTGCCGCGCTTTTTTGTTGCCCTTGATGTCCGTGTCCACGTTGTCGACCGTAGCGACAAAACGAATGCCCCATTCCGCGAATAAGCCGTGGATGTATTTTTCGACCAATTCCATGTCGCGCGTAAAGCGCGACTGTGTTTTCACCAGCACAATGTCGAACTGCCGCGCCTCTGCGTCCGCGATAAGCTGTCGAAAGGCCGGGCGTTCCCGGTCAATGCCGGAGTAATCTTCATCACAATAAATATTGTAAATGTCCCAGCCCTTGTCCAGCGCGTACTTGATGAGCATGGATTTCTGATTTTGGATGCTCTCGGACTCCGATTGCTTCTCCTCATCCTCCCGGCTCAGCCTGCAATAAATCGCCGCCGTCATGGCACTACCTCCTGCACAGTGTTCTGCCGCAACGGCAATACTGCCACATCGTTTTCAAAACAGCCGTCACACACAGGAAGAATTTTCTGTACGGGATTGTAAGTATTGCTCCATTTTCTGCTGAACGGATGTCTTCCTTTCAGCCTCTGTTTTCGCCTGAAAGGATTCTGTTACAATAAATATTGGCCGTTTCATATAGATCGCCCCGGTAATACTTATGCATCAGCAGCCCGTCCCTATCGCTCGGCAAACAGGACATTCTCCGGCAAGGAGCCGCACTGCCTGTATACCGCCACTCCGTTTTCGCAAATAAGAACATCTTGCATTTGGCTTTTAGCGCGGAGTCCATCTTGAATGCGCATAAATTCCATTTCCACACAAAAGCTCCCCGGAACAGTCAATTGGGCTGTTTCGGAGAGCTTTTTCTTATTGATTCGTATCTTTTTGATTTGCAGATTTGCGTTACATCCTGCAGGCGCTGCACCCCTGAGGGCATGCAGGAGAGGCATCGCCCTCTTCATTTTTGCCGAACACCTGTTCGTACAGCCGCTTGCCTGCCGGCGTCGCCGCGAGGCCTCCTTCTGCTGTTTCCTTCAATGCCGTGGGCATCGCGTCGCCTACGCGCTTCATCGCGAGGATCGCTTCATCGGCGGGGATAGGGCTGCGAATGCCAGCCAGCGCGAGCTGCGCCGCGACAAGAGCGCCCGCCACGCCTGCCGCATTGCGGTGGATGCAGGGAATTTCCACAAGACCGGCCACAGGGTCACACACAAGGCCCAATACATTGCCCAGAGAGATGGACACCGCGTCACCCAGCATATCCGGCGTGCCGCCGCACAATTCCACAAGAGCCGCCGCAGCCATGGCTGCGGCACTGCCGCACTCGGCCTGACAGCCGCCCTGCGCGCCCGCAATGCACGCATTGTTTGCAATCACCATACCAACCGCTGACGCCGTGAACAGTGACATCACGCAAGCGCGCTCCGGCAGCTTACGCTCTGCCTGCAACGTGAGCACGGCGGCCGGCAGAATTCCGCAGGAGCCTGCCGTGGGCGCCGCAACGATACGGCCCATTGCCGCGTTCCATTCGCTGACTGCAAGCGCGCGGGTGAGCGCGCCGGAGAACACCCCGCCGCACAGCACGTTCCCTTCCCGCTCTGCACGTGCCATACGGTAAGCGTCTCCGCCCGAAAGGCCGCTGGCCGAACGTACGCCGGGCGCTTTCCCCTCCTCCACGGATGCCGCCATTACCGCGTAGCTTTTGCGCATGATTTCATACAATTCGTCCGCGCTCTGTTCCATTTGTACCGCCTGCTGCTCCAGCACCAGCTCAGAGAGCTTCCTCCCGCTTTGTTTCGCTGCTTCGATCAATGCGGCGATTGAATCATATCTTAAATCCATTCTCATTCTCCCCCGTTACATCGGTGCAAGCATCGTGGACGACAATACATTCGGAAGTTTTTCCACACAGGAATTCACATCAGGCTCCAGCGCGCCGTCCACCTCGATGGTCATGACCGCTGTTCCTCCTTTTTGTGCGCGGGAAAGGCGGAAATTACAGATATTGACGCCGCGCCGGCTCATTTCCTCCGTAACGGCGGCAATCGTTCCTGGCGCATCACGGTGCAGTACGATCAGCGTCGTATACTGACCGGTGATCTCCACAGCCATGCCGTTTACGCGTGTGACAAGAATATTTCCTCCGCCCACTGAAGCTCCCTGCACGCTCACCGTATGTCCCTGCGCATCCGTCAAAGTGATAAGCGCGGTATTGGGGTGTGCATTTTCCAAAGCAGCCGGCATAATGGTGATGGCCAGCCCGGCTTTCTGCGCAAGCGTCAAACTGTCGCGCAGGCGCGCGTCATCGGGCTTCATGCCCAGTATCCCCGCGACAAGCGCCTTATCCGTCCCGTGGCCCCGGTATGTCTTGGCAAAACTGCCGTGCAAACGAATGTCCGCCGTCACGGCCGGAGCACCCAAAAGCGCCCGTGCGATGAGCCCAATACGCGCCGCGCCCGCGGTATGTGAGCTGGACGGCCCGATCATCACAGGCCCGACAATATCAAATACATTCATGGAACCCCTCCACATTATGTTTTACATATGCGCTGCCGCCATTTGCCCGCCCCTCTGAACATCGCTCTGCGGCTTCGGGGTTATTATACTACATTTATCCCTTTTTTGATATGGGAAATATGTATCATCCGCAACCAAAAAGGCGGCGCTCCCGTGCAGAAACGCCGCCATGAATGGGTCAAATTTTGATTTTGAGCCACTTGTCATGTTTGAAGCGCCACATTGTGAGCAACAGGCGCAGAAGCTGATCGATGGCCAAGCCGAGCCATGCACCGAACAGCCCCATGCCCAGCGGATAAACAAACAGCCAGCCGGACAGCGGACGGATACACGCCACACTGATAAGAGAAACCAGCGCCACGAAACGCGTATCGCCGCCGCCGCGCAGGCACCCGCTGTAAATCACCTGAGATATCTGCAGGAACACGATGACCGCGACGAAATCCATGATCATGGCGCCGTAATCGAGGATCTCCGGATCTGCTGAAAAAAGGCGGAACACATCGCGGCCAAATACAACATACACAAACGCCACCGCTGCCGAGCACAAAAAGCCCAGCCGCTGGCAAAAGCCGCCGTACACCTTGGCCAGGTCCGGACGCTTTTCTCCCAGGCTCTGCCCGACAAGTGACACCGACGCAACAGAAAGGCCGTCGCCAAACGCAAAGGAAATGGTAATAATATTCATGCCGATCTGATGGGCGGCAAATGCGTTCGTTCCCAGGCGCGCCACGACCATCGTGTACATCAGGAAGCCAAAACGCAGGAACAGCTGTTCCGCCAGGGTGGCGGAACCAATGTTGGCGATGGAGCCGAGTGTCTTGCGGTCAAAGCCCACCGGCCTTTTATTGTAAAATAAGCAGAGGAAGCTGTCGGGATGCATTACCGAGCGCAAAGCCATTCCGCTGGCTACGACAGTACCCAGCACTGTTGCGATGGCAGCGCCGTTTACCCCCAGTGCCGGGAAGCCGAAGTTTCCGCCGATAAGCAGGTAGTTGAACACAATATTCACAAGATTTGAAACAATATTGGTACGCATCGCAATTTTTGTGTTGCCGACGCCGCGCTGAGCCGCATTGATGACCATATTCAGCACGTTGAAAAACTGGCAGCCCACAATGATGCGAAAATAACCCGTGGCAAGCTCGTGCGTGTCCTCGTTGGTTCCCGCGAGCCGAAGCACCGGCTCTGCAAAAATGAGCGCTAGAGCGGTGATAACGACAGTAAGCACCACTGTGATCAAAATTGCCTGTACCAGAACACGATTTGCGCCTTCGCGGTCTCCTTCCCCCTTGCGCCGTGCTACAATGGCACTGACCGCCACATTCACAGAAAGGAAAACCGCCAGACAAATGAATTTCGGCTGCCCGGTCAGACCGATGGCCGCAATGGCCGCGGCTCCCAGTGACGATACCATAATGGTATCCACCACGCTGACAAGCGCCACCAGAAAGGATTCCAGCGTGGAAGGCCATGCGACGCGGAACGCCCGCCTCAGCAGGTCTCCGTCGTCCGGCAGGGGTCCCTCCAGCTGTGTGCGCTTTAAAATGCGCCGCGCATTAAAAAGCAATGAAGCAACTCGGTTCAATTCCCAATCCTCCATACATTTGGCCGCATCACAGATGCGGCCATTTTTCCTATATATTTACA
>DBFXIC010000437.1:0-22093 GCA_048455095.1 Anaeromassilibacillus sp. | reverse complement strand
CTGGACGAGATTGAGGCGGCGCTGGACGACGTCAACGTCGATCGTTTTGCGGCCTATCTGCGCCGCATGACGGACAACACGCAGTTTATTGTCATTACGCACCGCCGCGGCAGCATGGAGGAGGCGGACGTTCTCTACGGCGTCACCATGCAGGACGAGGGCGTTTCCAAGCTCCTGGAGCTGCGCGCGAGCGAGATTGAACAGAAACTTGGGATGGACGCTGCAAAATAGGCGGCGGAAATCCATTGAATATTTCGAATAGGCAGGTGTAACCATATGGGTTTGTTTTCGAAGATCAAGGAAGGCTTGAAAAAGACCAGGGAGAGCTTCAGCGCTTCGCTGGACAATATGCTCGGTTCCTATACGGAGATCGATGAATCCCTTTTCGAGCAGCTGGAAGAGCTGCTGGTGATGGCGGACACGGGCGTTCCGACCGCGGAGCGCATCTGTGAAGCGGTGAAAAAGCGGGTGAAGGAGGAGAAGGTCACCGACCCGACGCAGATTTTTGAGATGCTGCGCGAAACGGTGGCGGAGATGATCGCGGGGGACGAGGACCTGCATGTCGGCACCAAACCCTCGGTGATCCTGGTCATCGGCGTGAACGGCGTGGGCAAGACCACGACCATCGGCAAGATCGCTTCCCGCCTGCGCCAGGACGGCAAAAAGGTGCTGCTGGCGGCGGCGGATACGTTCCGCGCAGCGGCGATCGAGCAGTTGGAGGTCTGGGCGGACCGCAGCAGGAGCGATATTGTCAAGCATCCCGAAGGCTCCGACCCCGCCTCCGTGGTGTTTGACGCGATTGCAGCGGCGAAGGCGCGCGGTGCGGACGTGGTCATCTGCGACACGGCCGGGCGTCTCCACAACAAGAAGCACCTGATGGACGAGCTGGCGAAGATCAACCGCATCATCGACCGCGAGCTGCCCGATGCGGACAAGGAAGTCCTGCTGGTGCTGGATGCAACCACGGGCCAGAACGCCGTGAACCAGGCGCGTGAATTCCAGAACGTCGCGAACCTGACCGGCATCGTGCTCACCAAGCTGGACGGCACGGCGCGCGGCGGCGTGGTGCTGGCTATCCGCGAGGAATTGAAGCTGCCGGTGAAATTCATCGGCGTGGGCGAACAGGTGGACGACCTGCAACCCTTTGATGCAAAGGCGTTCTCGGCAGCGCTGTTCACACGGTAAGGAGGGGCGTTTGTGAAATATGTAATGGCAACGCACAACCCCAACAAGCTCTTGGAGCTGCAGCGCATTTTGGAACCGCTCCACATCGAGGTGACCACGGCGGATTTGCAGGAGGTCGAGGAGACCGGGACGACCTTTGCGGAAAATGCATTCTTAAAGGCGCAGGCCGCCTGCGAACAGACCGGCCTGCCCGCCGTGGCGGACGACTCCGGGCTGGCGGTGGACGCTTTGGACGGCGCGCCTGGCGTTTATTCCGCGCGCTACGCGGGGCCGGACGCGACAGACGCGGAGCGGATGGAAAAGCTCCTGGGCGAATTGCAAAATGTGCCGATGGAACAGCGCACGGCCCGCTTTGTCAGCGCCATCTGCGTGGTGTATCCCGGCGGGGAGCGCCTCGACGTGGAGGGTGTCTGCGAAGGGCGTGTTGCATTCGAGCCCCGCGGCTGCGACGGCTTCGGCTACGACCCGATCTTTCTTGTGGGGGAGAAAACATACGCGGAGCTGTCCCCTGCGGAAAAGGACGCGATCAGCCACCGTGGCAGGGCGCTGCGGGAGCTGGCCGCCCTTTTGGAGAAACGCAATGGCGGCTGAGTTCACAGTCCGCCCGGCAAAGCGGGCGGACCTGGATGCGGTGGCGGCGCTGTACGACGCGCTGTGTATGCATCTGGAATCGACCTTCAACTATCCCGGCTGGAAACTCGGGATTTATCCGACGCATGAAACGGCGGCGTGCGCTTTTTCAAACGGGGAACTCTATGTCTGTACGGACGGACAGGACATTTTGGGGACGTGCATCCTGAACGGCGAGCAGCCCGCGGGATACGAGGCCGTTCCCTGGCGGGCCGGGACGTCCCCGGAGGAAATCCTTGTTGTGCATACGCTGGCGACGCATCCCGCGCATCTGCGCAAAGGCGTTTCCGGGATGCTCCTGCAATTTACGGAACAATATGCGCGGGATCATGGAAAATGCAGCATCCGTCTGGATGTGTTTGAACGGAACATCCCTGGCGTACAGCTTTACGAGCGGCACGGTTATCAGGTGGCGGGAAAGACCGATCTGCATCTGATCGAGGATGACCCGCAAATTTCCCGCTGTTATGAAAAGATCATCAAAAAGGAGAAACAATATGCTGACCAGTAAACAACGCGCTTATCTCCGCTCGCTCGCGGTGGACATCGATACCATCGTGATGGTGGGGAAATCCGGCATGAGCCCGGAACTGACCAAGCAGGCCGACGACGCGCTCACCGCGCGCGAGCTGATCAAGGGCAAGGTATTGGAGACTGCGCCGGTCTCTTCCCGCGAGGCGGCGGAGGAGATTGCGGCCGGGGTGAACGCCGATGTGGTACAGGTGATCGGCTCCAAATTCGTTTTATATCGCAAAAATGAAAAGGAACCGAAAATCACTCTTCCCAAACAGGCCAAAAAGTAATAAAATAGTGAGGAATAGAGCAGCATGAACCGGATTGCCATCTTTGGCGGAACTTTTAATCCCATTCACAACGGTCACTTGCACATTGCCCGGCAGTTTCAACAGCTGCTGGGAGCGCGGCGCGTGCTGTTTATCCCCACGTTCCGGCCGCCACATAAGGAGGCGCCGGACCTGGCGCCCGCCGGGGACCGGCTGGCGATGTGCCGTCTGGCCTGCGAAGGGACGTCTTACGAGGTCAGCGACATGGAGATCCGCCGCGGCGGGCCGAGCTATACCGCCGACACGCTCCTGGAGCTGAAACGGCAATACCCGCAGGAAGAGCTCTGTTTTATCACCGGGGAGGATATGTTCCTCACCCTGGAACACTGGTACAAGCCGGAGCTGATCTATTCGTTGGCGACCGTCTGCGCGGCGCCCCGCAGCACAGATGGGATGGAAAAACTGTGGGCATATGCGAAAGAGCTTGCAGTGCGCGGGGCGACAGTTATTTTGCATAACATCGATTATCTGCCGGTTTCCTCGACCATGGTCCGCGACGCGGTGCGTCAGGGACGCCCGATCGATGCGCTGGTGCCTGCGGGCGTGGCGCGCTATATTGGGCAAAGCGGCCTGTACCGGCGATATTGAACAAAAAAGGAAGCGGTAAAATGAGCCATAAGGATTACAAAGCGGTCATCAAGCCGTTCTTGAGCGAAAAGCGTTACCGCCATTCTCTTGCCGTGGCGGATGAAGCGGTGCGCCTGGCAAAGAAGTACGGCGCGGACGAAGAGAAAGCGTACACGGCGGGCGTCCTGCACGACATCATGAAGGACATGCCGCCTGAGGAACAGCTCAAGCGGATGACGCGGTACGACATTGTGCTCACGGAGGTGGAGCGCAGCGGACAAAAGCTGTGGCACGCCATGCTTGGCGCGGCCTATGTGGAAAACGAGCTGCACATCGACGATCAGGAGATTTTGAACGCCATACGGTATCACACCACCGGGCGCGCCCATATGACGCTGCTGGAAAAGGTATTGTTTGTGGCTGATTTTACCTCTTTCGACCGGGATTATCCCGGCGTGGAGGCCATCCGCAAGGCCGCTGGAAAGAGCCTTTTGGGGGCCATGCTGTCCGGCATGACCTATACTATACAGGATCTGACCGAGCGCCGCCTGGCGATCCATCCGGACACCATTGCCGCCTACAACGAAGCGGTGCTGGAAGCCCGGGCCATCTAATGCCAATAAAGGGGAGAAGTATGATGACATCATTGGAACTGGCAAAGAAAGCCGTTGAGATACTGGACAAGAAAAAGGGAATGGATCTCAAGCTCATCGGGATTCGCGACATCTCCGTTCTGGCGGATTACTTCGTAATCGCCACCGGCACGAGCAGCACGCACGTGAAGGCGCTGGCGGACGAGGTGGAATTCCAGCTCAAGGAGCAGCACGGCGTTGCGACGGAACACACGGAGGGCTACCGTTCCAACTCCTGGATTCTGCTGGATTACGGCAATGTGATTGTGCACGTCTTCACAGAGGAATCCCGCGCGTTCTACGATTTGGACCGCCTGTGGCAGGACGGCGAAAACGTGGACATCACGGACATTCTGAAGGCAAACGAAGAATAAATTTTGGGAGCGAAGCAGAACATGAACAAGTATGACCATAAGCCAATTGAAAAGAAGTGGCAGGACAAATGGGAGGAAGCGGGCGTTTTCCACGCTTCCAACACCGATCTGGACAAGCCGAAATATTTCGCGCTGGTCGAGTTCCCGTATCCGTCCGGACAGGGGCTTCATGTGGGACATCCGCGTTCCTATACCGCGCTGGACATCGTGGCGCGCAAGCGCCGCCTGCAGGGCTATAACGTCCTGTATCCCATCGGCTGGGACGCGTTCGGCCTGCCCACAGAGAACTATGCGATCAAGAACCATGTGCACCCGGCGATCGTGACGGAAAAGAACATCGCGCGCTTTAAACAGCAGCTCCAGTCCCTGGGCATTTCCTTCGACTGGTCCCGCGAGATCAACACGACCGACCCGGACTACTACAAGTGGACACAGTGGATTTTCCTGCAGCTCTTCAAGCACGGCCTCGCCTATAAGAAGGAGATGTCCGTCAACTGGTGCACCTCCTGCAAATGCGTGCTCGCCAACGAAGAGGTGGTCGACGGCGTCTGCGAGCGCTGCGGCAGCGAAGTGGTGCACAAGGTCAAATCCCAGTGGATGCTGAAGATCACGGAGTACGCCCAGCGCCTGGTGGACGACCTGGAGCTGGTGGACTACCCGGAGCGCGTCAAGGCGCAGCAGCGCAACTGGATTGGCCGTTCCACGGGCGCGGAGGTGGATTTTTCCACCACGACGGGGGACAAGCTCACCATCTATACCACGCGCCCGGATACGCTCTACGGCGCAACCTACATGGTCATCTCGCCGGAGCATCCGCTGATTGAAAAGTGGGCGGATCAGATCAAAAACATCGACGACGTCCGCGCCTATCAGGCGGAGGCGGCGAAGAAGTCCGACTTTGAGCGCACCGAGGTCGCCAAGGATAAGACCGGCGTCCGTTTGGACGGCGTGATGGCGATCAACCCGGTCAACGAGCAGGAGATCCCGATCTTTATCTCCGACTATGTGCTCGTCTCCTACGGCACGGGCGCGATCATGGCCGTGCCGGGCCATGACACCCGCGACTGGGCGTTCGCAAAGAAGTTCGGCCTGCCGATTATCGAGGTGGTCCAGGGCGGCGACGTGGAGAAGGAAGCCTTCACGGACTGTGAGACCGGCATCATGGTCAACTCTGGCATTCTCGACGGACTCACCGTAGAGGAAGCCAAGAAGAAGATCACGGAATTCCTGGAGGGCAAGGGCATCGGCCATTCGAAGGTCAACTTCAAGCTGCGCGACTGGGTATTCTCCCGCCAGCGCTATTGGGGCGAGCCCATCCCGATTGTATATTGCGAGAAGTGCGGCTATGTGCCGCTGCCGGAAAGCGAGCTGCCGCTCCGCCTGCCGGAAGTGAAATCGTATGAGCCGACGGACAACGGCGAATCCCCGCTGGCGCACATGACGGACTGGGTGAACACCACCTGCCCGCACTGCGGCGGCCCGGCCAAGCGCGAGACGGATACCATGCCCCAGTGGGCGGGTTCCTCCTGGTATTTCCTGCGCTATATGGACCCGCACAACGACAAGGCGCTTGCCAGCGAAGAGGCGCTGAAATACTGGTCCCCGGTGGACTGGTACAACGGCGGCATGGAGCACACCACGCTGCATCTGCTGTACAGCCGTTTCTGGCATAAATTCCTCTATGATATCCACGTGGTTCCCACGCCGGAGCCGTATGCAAAGCGCACGAGCCACGGCATGATTCTCGGTGAAAACGGCGAGAAGATGAGCAAGAGCCGCGGCAACGTGGTCAATCCGGATGACATCGTGAACGAGTACGGCGCGGATACCATGCGCCTGTATGAGATGTTCATCGGCGACTTTGCGAAGGCCCCGCCGTGGAGCACGTCCAGCATCAAGGGCTGCCGCCGCTTCATCGAGCGCTATTGGAACCTGCAGGGCTCTGTTTGCGACGGCGAGGGCATCCGCGCTAAGATGGAGACGCCGTTCCACAAGACGATCAAGAAGGTCGGCGAGGACATTGAGAACCTGAAGTTCAACACCGCCATCGCGGCGTTGATGACGCTGCTGAACGATATTGCGGCGGAGGGCTCCGTCACCCGCGAGGAGCTGCGGGTATTTACCATCCTGCTGAACCCGTTTGCGCCGCATGTGACCGAAGAGGTCTGGAACGCGATGGGCTTTGACGGCATGGTCTGCCGGCAGGCATGGCCCACGTACGACGAAGCGAAGTGCACCGAGGATACCGTGGAGATCGCGGTTCAGGTGAACGGCAAGGTGCGCGCGCGCCTGCGCATTGCAGCGGACCTGGCAAAGGACGACGTACTCGCGGCCGCAAAGGCGGACGAGAAGGTCGCCGCGGAGATCGCCGGCAAGAATGTTGTGAAAGAGATTTACGTGCCGGGCAAGCTGGTCAACATCGTGGCAAAGGGCTGATTTGGAACAGCGTTTATGAAGTGAACATAGGAGGGCCGCATCATGTGCCGTTGCGCGTGGTGCCGCCCTCTTTTTTTCGCGTCTCCGGGATAGGTGAGAAATGCCCACATGCGGGCGTCCCGGCCTCCCGTTTTTTGAGGCGGGGATAGTCACAGTGTCCGCACCAGACAAGTTTATATTTTTTTCCGCATTTGATGTAGTGCTGGTGAAAATGCTGGCAGTCTTTACAGATGTTTGTGTTCATGGGGAAGCTTCCTTTCGTTTGTTGAATAGGGCCAGTATAGCGGCGAAAGGAAGAAAAAACAACTGGTTGCAAATAGTGCCTATGTGATGTAAGTTTGCATCAAAATAGAGGCAAAACAAGGGGATTCCCCTTTTTTCACAATCTGATTGGTTGAATAGTTGGTAGTAAATTCTGAATTTAGAAATAAAGATTGGCAATCATACCGGTGCACTTTTTATCGGAAAAATCATGGTTATTCATGGTTTGATCCGTTCAGAAAAGCAATGGGCATAAAAAAACGGCGGATGTGTCCTATGGAAACACAGATCCGCCGACAGTTATTCGTTTATAGGGCAAAAGAAATAGGGGAGTAATAGGCCGCCAAAACGATCAATACCACTTGTACTGCAAAGATCGCCGGAATCCCCCACATGAATTTTCTGTGCTGGGTCTTATGATGGATAATCCGCATGGTGAGGTACATGCCCACGGAACCGCCCAGGGCGGATACCCACAGGAGCGTGGCCTCCGGCACGCGCCAGCGGTGGCGCTGCGCCGCGCGCTTGTCGTGAACCGTGAGGAACACAGCGATCAGATTGATGGCCGCGAGATAGAGCATCACAATATTCATGGGTTCCCTCCCAAAAAAGTGCCGCACTGGGGACAGTAGCGGCTGTTTGTCTCCACGTTGCAGCCGCAGTGCGGACAGCAGCGCCGCCCCAGTTGCCGCCAAAAGTGAAGCTGTGTTGGGTCCGCCTGCGCATCTGTGTTGCGTTCCAGCCGCCGCCCTTCCTCTTTGGAAAGCGCGTAGATGGACCCGCAGTGCGGGCAGGTGAGAAAATACCGTTTTCGGAACCGGAACAGCGGCACAAAGAACAGCGTGAACTGGTGGAAGCTACAGGTGAGGGCGGCGCGTACGCTCCCGCAGCAGGGGAGGACGCAGCAGCGCACGCCGAGATCGCGCATACCGCTGACAATGCCGAACATCAAAAACATCCGCCGCACCCCCTCTTCAAAAGCTATAGGTGTATCCTACATGATTTGCGCCTTTCTGTCAAACGCTTTGCGGTACAATGGGGGAAAGGCATCCCCGGCTTTCCAAAAGAGAAAGGATGAAAAACGTATGGTAATCAAGCTTTTCCACCGCCACAGCCTACTGGTCTGCATCGGCCTGCTGGCGGGCGTGGTGGCGCTCTGTATGGCGGTCAATTTTATCGGGAAACGGGACGATACACCGGCGCAGGCGCCCCTTCCGCCAGCGGGCAGTTCCTCTTCGGCATCCAGCGCGGCAGGGGAGCCCCCCTCTTCCCAGCAGGCGGAGGTCCCCGTTGCGCCCGCATCGGCGGACGAAATGCGCGCGGTATGGGTGCCGTATATGAGCCTCGATATGAGCAAAGAGGCCGACCAGAGCGCGGCGGCCTTTGAAAAAAAGTTCGACGCCATTGTCGCGGGCGCAAAAGAATGCGGTATGAACGCGTTGGTGGTGCATGTGCGTCCGTTTGGCGACGCGCTCTATCCGTCCCAGCTTTTCCCGTGGTCGCATATTGTGGGCGGCACTCAGGGGGTGAACCCCGGCTACGACCCGCTGGAATACATGGTCAAGGCGACGCATCAGGCGGGCATGCAGTTCCACGCGTGGATCAACCCCATGCGCATCCAGTCCGGGGAAACACCCTCTATCCTGGCGCAGACGAACAACTACACCATCTGGAAGGGGGACGCGGACAAGGCGGGCTGGACGGTGCAAACCGCGTCGGGAAAATTCTATAATCCCGCCTACATAGGGGTGCGCAAGCTGATTGCGGACGGCGCGAAGGAGATCGCGGAACACTACGATGTGGACGGCATCCAGTTCGACGACTATTTCTATCCTTCCGAGGACCCGTCGTTCGACGAGGCGGCCTACAACGCCTATGTGGAATCCGCCTCCAAGAATGGCAAGCCGCTCGAGCTGCTGGAATGGCGGCGGGCCAATATCAACGCCATGGTGTCCCTTACATACAGCGAGATCAAAAGCGTCAAGCCGGACGTGCAGTTCGGCATCTCCCCGCAGGCCAACGTTTCCAACGATTTAAAAATCGGCGCGGACGTGGAATCGTGGTGCTCCGTGCGCGGCTACGTGGACTATATCTGCCCGCAGCTCTACGTCAATTTTGAAAACCCGGTTCTCCCGTACAATGTCGCCGCCCAGCAGTGGCGCGAGATGACCACTGCGGCGAATGTGAAGCTGTATTACGGCCTGGCCGTGTACAAGGCGGGGTCCGACGCGGACGAAGGCACCTGGAAGAAGGCGGACAATATCCTGGCGCAGCAGGTTTCCCTGGGCCGGGAGGTGGACTGCGACGGATTTATGTTCTACAGTTGGGAATACCTGAATAAGGACCAGACGAAAGAGGAAGTAGAAAATGTGATGAAACAGTTCGCCGGTTAAATGAAGCGGAACGGGTTCTTACGTTTTTTATTTTCAATCCGGGGAAGGCTGTTTGATGTGTTCCGTGTCCACAGCGAGAGTGCTCAAAATAAGTTCCTCATGGAATTTCTGGCGAAGCGAGCGTTCCATAACAGCTGCCGGCGTCCGCTTCTTTGAGCAGGACGGGCAGAATCTGTCCGCGCAAGTCCCTGGCGCTGGATACCTTGACGGGCGTGTAATTGGCCGTGTAACCGTCGTAGACGTTCGGCGCGGCCTCCTGCTCAAAGAGCACGGCCTCCGTGCGTCCCAACTGCTGCTGGAAGAAATCCTCCTTGGTCTGTTGTGTGACGGCGATCATCCGGCGGCTGCGCTCTTCCTTGACACGCTGTGTGACCTGGTCCGGCGCGTCGTTGGCCTTTGTGCCCGGCCGGCGGGAATAGGCGAACACATGCGCCTTTGCAAAGCCGATTTCCCCGGCAAAGGTGAGGGATTCCTCGAATTCTGCTTCGGTTTCCCCGGGAAAACCGACCATAATATCGGTCGTAATGGCACAGTTGGGGAACGCGGCCCGCAGATTTTTTACAATCGTCCGGTATTCGTCGGTGGTGTAATGACGGTTCATGCGCCGCAGGGTCGCGTCGCAGCCGCTTTGTAGGGAGAGGTGGAACTGCGGGCAGAGCTTTTCCTGCTTTGCCAGCCGTGCGATCACGTCCTCGCTGAGCTGCTCCGGCTCCAGGGAACCGAGGCGCACGCGCGCGATCCCATCGGGCGCGCAGGCGGCTTCCACGGCGTCGCAGAGGTGCAGCCCCAGCTCCTGTCCATAGGCGGAGAGGTTGATGCCCGTCAGGACAATCTCCCGGTAGCCGTTTGCGGCGATGTCCGCGACCTCCCCGCGCAGTTCCTCCAACGGCTTGGAGCGCACGCGGCCGCGCGCATACGGGATGATGCAGTAGGAACAGAAGCGGTTGCAGCCGTCCTCAATCTTGACAAAGGCGCGGGTGCGCTCGAAGAAGCGCTCCACCCGCATGCTCTCAAAGGCCGCGGCCTTTTCGTGCGGAACGATGTCCACGATGCGCTGGCGGGAGGACAGATATTGCAGGATGTCCGGCAGCAGCGCGTGGCGGTTGGAATTGCCCAGCACCACATCCGCGTCGGTCAGCTGTTCCGCCAGCTCGGGGAAAGCCTGCGGCATACATCCGGTCAACACGATGACCGCGTCCGCGTTCCCGCGCCGCACACGGTGCAGCGTCTGGCGCACCTTGTGGTCGCTGGTGGAGGTGACGGTGCAGGAGTTGATGATCACCACATCGCCCTCCTCGGCACGGTCGCAAGCGGTGAAGCCCGCGTGCGTCAGCTGGTCCAACATGGCCTGCGATTCGTACTGGTTGACTTTACATCCCAATGTAATGACGCTTACTTTCATTTTGTCGCTCCTAAAAATTTACAAATTTTGTATTGACCGATCGCAATGGGTGCGATATGATGAAAAATAAAGAAAACAGAGTGGAGGTTATGATATGAATCAGATAAAGGTGATGCTTACCAGCATCGAAGAAGTGAAGAATTTCGTCTCCCTGACGAACAAATACCCTTTTCCCATCCATATGACGACGGACAAATATAAGATCGATGCAAAGTCCATCATGGGGGTGTTCAGCCTCGATCTTTCCAGCCCGATCAATGTCCAGGTCGAAAGCGACTCGCCGGAAGTACAGGATTTTTTGGCGCAGGCCGCACAGTTTGCATCCAGCCGGTAAAGAAACTATTGAAAAGCTCAGCCAACCGGCTGAGCTCAGCTTATCGAAAAACCATCGGAGGTTGCAAGATCGCGACGTAAAAAGTTCGCCCGCCTTTCCTACAAGCGGCGGAGTTTTAGGGCGGCGCCCTGAATTGCGTTCCGCAGAGCGCGGAATTCTTTGCCTGAGAAGCGTGGGCGGGAGCGAGTGATCCTATGATTTACAATCTTTTCTGCTGCTTCCTGCACTTCTTTCGCCTATTTTTGCGTTTCTAGACAGACTGAGCTCAGCCAACTGGCTGAGCTTTCTTTATAACGGGGCTTTATTCCCCCAATTTTTCGCTCAGGGCGCTCCATTCCAGGAATAGTTCGTCATTTTTTGCCTTCAATTCCTCGAGTGTTTTCGCCAAATCCAGGGTGGCCTGGTAGTCGCTGGCAACTTCCGGCTTCTCAAGCTCCGCCTCTGCGTCGGCAATCGCCTGCTCGGTTTCCTCAATCTGCGCTTCCAGGCGGCGCAGGGCGGCGCGGTCCTTGCGGATGGCCGCTTCACGCTCTTTGCGCAGCTTGTATTCGTTCACCTTGGGCGCGGCCTTCTGCACTTCCTGTGCGGCGACGGCCTTGGCCTTTTCCAGATAGCTGTCATAGTTGCCGATGTATTCCTTTGCGCCGGTCTCGTCTAGATAATAGACGCGGTCGGCGATCTTATTGATGAGGTAGCGGTCGTGCGAGACGATCAACAGCGTTCCTTCGTAGCTCTGCAGGGCCGATTCCAGCGCCTCACAGGAGCCGATGTCCAGATGGTTGGTGGGCTCATCCAGCAGGAGGAAGTTGTCGCGCGAAAGCATCAGACGGAGCAGCAGCACGCGCGCCCGCTCGCCGCCGGAGAGCGCGGCCACGCTCTTGAACACATCTTCGCCTTTGAACAGGAACACCGCAAGCGCGTTGCGGATCTCGGTCTGCGTCATCTGGGGATAACTGTCCCAGATTTCATCCAGAACTGTTTTCTCCGGATGCAGCCCTTCCTGAATCTGATCGTAATAGCCGGTTTCAATCCCCGCCCCGAAGCGGACCTCGCCCTTTGTGGGCGGACTGATCCCCAGTAACGTCTTGAGCAGGGAGGTCTTCCCGCAGCCATTTGGGCCGATCAGAAAGACGCGCTCGCCGCGCCGGATGTGCATATCGACGTTTTGGAACAGCCGCTTGTTGTCAAAGGCAAGGGCGAGGTCCTCCACGTCCAACACGTCGTTTCCGCCGCGCTGGCGGATGCCGAAATCGAAGTGGATGGCTTCCACCTTTTCGTCCGGCCGTTCCAGCGTGCTCTCCAGGCGCTCGATCATTTTCAGCTTGCTTTCGGCCGTCTTGATGCTCTTTTCCCGGTTCCATTGGCGCTGCTGGGCGACGACGCCCTCCAGACGGTGGATTTCCCGCGTGGTATTCTCGTATTTGCGCTGGACGGAGAGGTTGTCCTCCTCTTTTTGGCGCAGATAGTTGGTGTAGTTGCCCTTGTAAAGGGTGAGCTTATGGTTTTCCATCTCGAAGGTACGGTTGGTGATGCGGTCGAGGAAATAGCGGTCATGGGAGATTACGATAAAGGCGCCGGAATAGGCGCGCAGAAAATCTTCCAGCCATTCCACGGAGGCGATGTCGAGATGGTTGGTGGGTTCGTCCAGCAGCAGCAGGTTCGCGCCGCAGAGCAGCATTTTCGCAAGCTGCAGCTTGGCCTTCTGGCCGCCGCTGAGCACGCCGATCGGCATTCCCATCTGCTCGTCGTCAAACCCCAGCCCCAGCAGTGTGGAGCGCGCCCGCGCCCGGCAGGTGAGTCCGCCCAGATGGACGAACTGGTCGTTCAGAAGCGCCTGCCGCTCGATCAATGCGTCGGAAGGATGGGCTTGCAGCGCGAGGTTGATCTCTTCCAGTTCTTTTTCCATGGCGAGCAGGTCGGAAAAGACGGTGAGCACTTCGCTGTATGCGCTGCGCTCCAGATCGCGGCAGACATGCTGTTCCATATAGCCCAAAACAGTGGCGTTTGCCTTGTAGACGTCGCCGCTGTCCGCGAGGACTTCCCCGGTCAGGATCTTAAACAGCGTCGTCTTGCCGGAGCCGTTGACGCCGACGAGGCCCACGCGGTCATTTTCCTGAATCTCAAAGGACGCGTTGCGGAACACGAGGTCTGTTCCAAAGGATTTATTCAAATTGCTTGCACTTAGCAAAGCCATGGGGATTCTCCTTTTGCGGGCGAAAGGCCCGTAACATAAAAATAGGGAACGCCAAAAGACGTTCCCTACCATTATAAAGAATTTGGAGCATGAAATCAAGACAGATGCTGCTTTAAAACCTCGATGGACTTCTGCTGGCCCCGGATAAACTCCTCCGCCAGCTTCTTTGCCCCCGCATCCGCCTCATCAAGCTGGTTCAATTTTTTGGTCATGTCCACAATGCCCATGGTGGTGCCGCTGATCATCATCTCGGCGATGTGGGTGGGGGAGGAGTCCATCAACGTGTTCATCTGGACGGAACCCCACAGCATGGCTTTCTTCATCGCCGGCTCCGGGTCGGGCGTTTCCCCGGCGTCTGCCAGCATGCGTTCCGTCTTGACGGCAAGTCCCTTGTACTTTTGGCGCTGCCGCTCGATCTCCTCACGCAGTCCTTCGTCTTCAACCTTGGGCGTAATCAGGTTGGCCGCCTCAATGCCCATGTGCGAGGCCTGATAGAGTTCCTTCAATAATTCGATGTTCTGGTTTTCCACCATATTGACGCCGCCTTTCTGCATTTTGGTTAGTATGTGCGGCTCTCGAGCAAATAATCTGGCTTTTTCATGGGACGGGTGTTATAATTTTATAGCATGTAATCAAAAACGCCGTTGTATACGGCTTAAAAAATGAGGTGGATATATTTATGCGAATGGGCATTTCCACAGCCTGTCTCTATCCGTTGGAATTGGAACGTTCCTTTCAGGCATTGCTTTCCATGGACTTTCGGCTGTTTGAGGTGTTCTTAAATACGTTTTCGGAGTTTGCGCCGGGATATCTGAAGGAATTGCGCAGGAGCGCGGAGGAATGCGGCGCGGAGATCAAATCGGTTCATCCGTTCACATCCGGATACGAGGGATTTTTGCTCTTCTCTGAATATGAGCGCCGCTTTCAGGACAGCCTGGAATTTTATAAACGATATTTTGAAGCGGCAAATCTGCTGGGGGCGTCCATTGTGGTGCTGCACGGCCAAAGGGATTATGCCTGTGCCGGTATTTCGGAATCGACCTATTTTGAGCGGTATGCGGCGCTGTATATGCTGGGCCGGCGTTATGGCGTGACGGTGGCGCAGGAGAATGTCAGCAAGTTCCGCAGTGAGACCCCGGGATTCATTCGCCGGATGCGTGGGTATCTGGGCAGCGATTGTGCGTTTGTGCTCGACCTCAAGCAGGCGGTGCGTGCGGAACAGGACCCGTTCGAGATGTGCGAAGCCATGGGGGAACAGATCATCCATGTGCATATCAACGACAATGCGCCAGGCTATGATTGTCTATTGCCCGGGCGAGGAACGGTCGATTACCAGCGGTTTCGAGAGATGCTGTTGGCTTTCGGTTACAAGGGGGATTTGATCATCGAGGTCTATCGCAAAAACTTTTTGGAGCTTTCGGAGCTGAAAGAGGCTAAAAATGTCGTACAAAGGCTGATATAAGGGAAAAATCCACCCTTTTAGGACAGATTCACTTGCATTTTTTCTTACAAATATGTTACAATTTAATAAAAGCACACGAGTTTATTGTAGAGGAGAAATGGTTGTGAAATGTCCGTATTGCGGTTACGATGAAAGCAAAGTGATAGATTCCCGCCCGACGGACGAAGGAGAACGTATCCGGCGTCGCAGGGAATGTTTGAAATGTGGAAAGCGGTTTACCACCTATGAGGTGATTGAGACAGTCCCGATTATTGTGATTAAAAAGGACAAATCCCGCGAGAGCTTTGACCGCAATAAGCTGCTGAACGGTCTTCTGCGTGCATGTGAAAAACGGCCGGTGTCCATTGATACCCTGGAACGCGTGGTGGATGAGATCGAGGGCAGTTTGCAAAATTCGCTGGATCGTGAAGTTCCGTCCAGTCTAATTGGAAAATATGCGATGGAAAAGCTCAAGGAAATCGACGAGGTGTCCTATGTCCGCTTTGCATCGGTTTATCGGGAATTTAAAGATATTGCTACCTTTAAAGAAGAGCTGGACCGTATGCTGAAAGCCCGCAGGGAATGTTGATGGATTTGTTTTATAATCAAAAATATACCTGCTTTGCAGCAGATGACAGAATTGCCTGACAATGGGTTGGATTGGTCCAGAGCTGTAGCAGGATGCAAACTTAATCAGAAAAAGGAAAGGGCGGCGCAGATGTTCTGTGCCGTCTTTTTTTAAAGGAGCGTTGGCAATGAATGTGATCAACCCAAATGTGGACGGAGGAAAGCCGTTTGACTGGGGGAAGACCTCTGAAGATTATGCCAGATATCGGGACATCTATCCGAAGGAATTCTACCGGAGAATTCTGGACGCCGGCCTTTGTGTAAAGGGCCAGAAGGTATTGGATCTTGGAACGGGCACCGGCGTTTTGCCGCGAAACCTGTATGCATACGGCGCGGAGTTTATCGGAACGGACATTTCTGAGGAGCAAATCGAGCAGGCACGCCGCCTCGCAGAGCAGGAGGGCATGCAGATCGATTTTTTTGCAAGCCCAGCGGAGAAGGTGGATTTTCCAGACGATACGTTCGACGTAGTGACGGCGTGCCAGTGCTTTTTCTACTTTGATCCCCAAAAGCTCCTGCCCAATCTTGCGCGAATGCTCCGGCCCGGCGGCAGGCTCGCCATCCTCTATATGGCATGGCTGCCGGAGGAGGACCCGGTCGCAGGGGTGAGTGAGAAGCTGGTCCTGCGGTACAATCCGTCGTGGACGGGCGGAGGCGAAAAACGCCATCCCATTGGGGTTCCCGCAGAGGCGGCCCTATTCTTTGAAGTGGCGTCGTCCTCTGTGTATGATCTGAAGGTCCCCTTCACGCGGGAGAGCTGGAACGGAAGAATGAAAGCCTGCCGCGGGATAGGGGCATCCCTATCCTCTGATCAAGTGCAGGCGTTCGAGAAGGAACACCTGCGGCTATTGGAACAGATCGCACCGGAAACATTTGAAATTCAGCACTATGTAGCGATGACGGTTTTGCAGGTAAAAAAATAAAGAGGTTACGAAAAAGGCAGCGCCGCCGGAATTTTTCCGGTGGCGCTGCCTTTTCTATAAAATGATGGAGGATTTCATCAGGCATACGCTAAAGAATATTTTCCAGATTCGGCATCTCCGCATCTTCCAGGCTGGCGATCTGTGCAGCAGCACGCGCGCATTCGGAGCTGAACTCGTCGATCGCGCCGTGTTGGATGAGGGGCGAAAGGGAAGCGAGGGAAAGATCGATCGCTTCCAGACGGGTGTGGGGAACATAGGTGGACATAATCTTGTGTGAATGTTTCCAGCTGTCCTCCGCCTTTTCGCTCAGTTCGAGCGCCCGCTCAAAGTCCTCTTCCTCGGCGGCGGCACGCGCTTCCTGTAACGTCGTGCCTAGCTCGTTGGAGAGGTCCAACGTCGTGCGTATCCCCATCCAGCACAGGATCAGCAGGATAACCAGAATGGCTGCCGCAGCCCATAGTCGCTTCATCGAGCAGCCTCCTTTTCCTTCGGGATAATATTGTAATCGCCCTTTGTGTTGGCGGTCATGATAAACACATCTTCCAATTGCAGATTCTTGGCGTGCAGCACACCGCGAATCCATTCGGGGCTTTTGTTGCAGAGCTTTGTAGCGAATTCAGAGATTACGCCGTCACTGACCACCACGGTCTCAATGCCGGTGTTGGGCAGCGCCACGCCCATCATACCGGCCGTGGGCGTCTCTTTATCCGGTTTTTTGATGACGCTGAGCTTGCCGTTCGTCTCAATGATGGCGTAGGCTACGTCCTCAAGGCTGAATACATTTCTCTGTCGAAGCTGTTCCCCAAGGTCCTCCGTGGACATGCGCAGGCGTTTCATCTCGGATTGAATCAACCGCCCATCGCTGATTACAACAATGGGGCGGCCACACACCAGACGGCGGAATTTTGGAATTTTCAGCATCAAAACGGAGACGACGATCTCGCACATCACCAGCACGGCAATCGGGATAAACCCGCTCACCAAGGGCTGGCCGGTATCCTGCATTGGAATTGCCGCGATGTCGGAAATCAGGAGCGTGACCACCAGTTCGCTGGTCTGCAGCTCGCTGATCTGCCGCTTGCCCATCAGCCTGACTGCTACAATAATCACTATGTATAGCAGCAGGGTACGGATCAGAGAAATAATCATTGCAAAGCCACCATTCTCTTTCGCGTTTTTGAACTCACGTTCAGTATGGACGGTATGCGGAGAATTTATACCGATTTTTTCAACAAGTGTTCCAGGTGCATAAATCCGGGGAATTTTGGCAATGTTAAGCGCGATGAGGTGATTGCAATGATGACGGCTTCCTTAAAGGAAAACCTGGCATATTTTAATGAGCAATTTGACGGCAGTGCTGATTTTGTTGTGCGCAAATTTGAGATCACAGGGACGGACGCGGCGCTGCTGACATTGGAGGGCATGGTCAATAAGCAGGTGATTGTGCAGGGCATCATGAATCCAATTCTGCATGCGACCATTTTGGACCAGGACCCGGTCAAAAAATTTGAATACATTCGTGACAACACACTGGCCACAGTGGATCAGGCAGAGGTGGACACATACGACGCAGCCATGCAAAAGCTGATGAACGGTTTTGCGCTCTTGGCCATCGATGGATGCATCCGTATGATGGCATTCAGCGTGCAGGGCTTCTCTTTCCGTGGTATTTCAGAGCCGCAGAACGAGGTGACGCAGCGCGGGTCCCGCGAGGGCTTTGTCGAGCCGTTTCTGATCAATATGTCCATGATCCGCAGGAGGATGCACACCCCAAAGCTCAAGTTTGAGATTTTCACAGTGGGCAAGGAGAGCAAGACCAATATCTGCCTGTGCTATCTGCGGGATACAGTGTCCCCCGAGGTGCTGAATCGGATTAAAAAGCGGCTCAAGGACATGCAGATCAACACGGTTTTGGCAGCAGGCTATATCTCGCCGCAGATAGTACGGCGCAGCAGCCATTTTATTTTTACCGGCGTGGGCCTCTCGGAGCGGCCCGATACAGTATGCGGCAAGATCAACGAGGGCCGCGTTGCAATCATTGTGGACGGCACGCCGAACGTCCTGATTGTTCCCCATTTGTTTGTAGAGAACTTCCAGAGCTTCGACGATTATGCATTCCGTCCATTCTATGCCACGTTTTCCCGGTGGCTAAAGTTCTTTTCGTTCTTTCTGGCGGTATTCTTGCCGGGATTTTACGTTTCAGCCACCACGTTCCATCCGGAGCTGCTTCCGGAGGCGCTGATGCTCAAAATCGCGCAGTCCGAGGCGGCAACGCCGTTCCCTGTGATGCTGGAAGCCATCGTCATCCATTTTCTCTATGAGATCATGCGCGAGGCGGGCCTGCGCGTGCCGCAGCCGCTCAGCAATGCGGTTAGTATCGTGGGTGCGCTGGTCATCGGAGAGACAGCGGTTAACTCCGGCTTGGTGGGCGCGCCGACGCTGATGGTGATCGCCCTGACGGCGACGGCCTCCTATGTGACGCCGAACTTGTACGGCCCGATTGCGATCATGCGGTTTGCTTTTATCGTCGTAGGAGGGACGCTGGGCTTCTGGGGTCTGGCGTTGAGCCTGATGGTGATGCTGATCAACATCTGTTCGGAGATGGTCTACCAGATACCGTTCAGCGCGCCGCTGTCTCCATTTAACTTTCACAGTATGCGCGATGTTCTGATTCGCGCAAGCTGGCGGATTCTCGCCAAGGATGTGGAGATGGTGCAGAATATGCCCGGCTCCGAAATCAAAAATCCAGATCATAAAGGAACGCAATTATGACGCAGGAACGACATTGCATCAGTGCAGGACAGCTTTTTTCCATCCTGTTTATCAACCGGAGCGTGATTATGCTCACCTACAACACCCTGTTGGGCGGCGGGGAGAATATGATGGACAACATCCTCTCTGCACTGTTGGCGTTGGGGCTGAGTTTCGTCATGGTTTTGCCGATCTATTTCCTGCACCACAGAAATCCGCAAGAAAACGTGTTGGAGAGCGGCGGACGTCTGCTGGGCAAACCTGGCGTAGTGATTCTGGCCATCTTTTACGGTTTGTACTTTGTTGCGATCGATAGCTACTACCTTTCTTTTTTCCAGATGTTCCTGAACAACGTGATGGAACCGCTGATGCCGGTTTGGCTGGTGGCGCTGGCGTTCATCGCCGTGGTCTGCTATGCCGCCTACCAGGGGATTGAAGGTGTGGCGCGCACGGCCGGGTTCGCGCTGGCGATCATTTTGATCGGCGTTGTCTGGATCGGCGTAGCGCTGCTTCCGAAGATACAGGCCATCAATTTTGATCCCTTCCTCTACGACGGCCCCAAACAGGTTTTCACAGGGACCGCGCTCTTCCTGGCACGCAGTACAGGGTTTACCACCCTCGCATTATTACTGCCTCGTGCAAGAGGAAAAAAGAAGCTGAAATTTTGCCTTTGGGATATGGGAATTTACGCCTTGATGATCTTCCTGCTGTTGGGAATGGTCGGTGCGGGCGGAAGCTATTTAAAAAATCAGCTTTTTCCCGTGTATACGGCGGCATCCCTGGCGGACGCGGGCGTATTGGAGCGTCTGGATGTGGTGTTCATCACCATCTGGGTCGCAGGCCTCTTTGTACAGATGTCCACAGACGCCTATCTTTTTATGGCCTGTTTGCGCAAGGCGACCAACAAGACCGTTAGCCGCGCCGTTTTGCCCGTGGTTTCTCTCGTGATTGCAGCGCTGTCTGTGACGGTCACGCACTCCCTGCCGCTGCAAAAAGTATTCTATGGGGTACCGCTTCTTTTCACGCTCACCATCACAGCGAGCGTAGGCATTCCGCTCCTTTTGCTTGTGGTCGACCTCATCCGGAAGAAACGGAGAGCTTCCCAGGAGTCGGACAAAGGGGAGGGACGAGCATGAAAAAAACGGCTATGCGCGCGATCACCGTATGCCTTGCACTGACGATTTGCTTTACCCTACAGGGCTGCAGCTATCAGGTGCAGCTCAGCCAGCGGTTGTTGATCCAGGGGATTGGCATCGACCGCCAAGGCGATGGTTATCGCGCTACCATGCAGGTGACGCAGATGGATAACCAGGAGGAAAACCTGGTCTCTGTCATGCAGGGGGAGGGCGATTCCGCGATGGATGCGCTCAACGCTGTGACGCTCTCCAACGGAAAAAGGCCGCTTTACAGTCATAGCCTGATTCTCATCCTGGGGCGGGATTGCGCAGAGCGCGGGCTCAGCGATGTGATGGATTTTTTTATCCGCTATCCGGAATCCCACCCCACAGTGAATGTCCTGATGGCGGACGGCCGCGCAGAAGAGATTCTCAGCGCCAAGCAGGAGGATGGCAAGTATGTCCAGGCACGCGATATTGCGGAAATCACCAAGGGCGGCAAATACAACGGCGAAACCGTTCAGATGGAAATGCTGGATGTGATTAACCAGCTGCGCGGAGAGGGGTCTTCGCCCTATCTTCCGATTATAAAGCGGGAACAGGAATCCATTGTATCCAGCGGCACAGTGGTCTTTTCGGGGGATCGTCCCACGGTGGACCTGGATAAGAGCAAAACGCGTGGGCTTCTCCTGCTCACAGGAAAACTCCGGAATGGAACCGAAGTGATCGAGTCAAAAGAGATCGGCAGAACGACCATGGAATTGGAGGAAAGCTCCACAAAGATCACCCCACAGGTGGAGGGAAAAAAGCTGCGTTTTTCCATCGAGGTGAAATGCGGCGCGAGCATCGGCGCGGCGGACATGCCCAGCGGAAAGACTCTGGACAATACCATGTATCAAAAGCTCGGCAAGCTCCTGGAAGAAAAACTTAGACAAGATTGTATGGATGCGATCACCACCTGCATTATGGAACACCACAGCGATGTGTTCAACTTCGGCAGGCGGCTTTATCAGAGCGAGCCGGAATACTGGAAACAGCACGCAGCCAACTGGAAGGACGAGATGGCGTTGGCTGAATATGACGTGCAGGTACAGGTGCAATTGCGGCGCGGCGGCCAGGAGATCACCGGACTGGAAAGTGGTAAGAGCTCGTAAATATGGCGAGGCGTTTTCCGATGCTTTTTAGAAAACAATGGACGTATACTGAAAAATGATTTGAAACTGAAAGAAATGCCTTTTAAACACATCTGCCACAGAAGGAACTGTTCCGCAAATTGGATGCAGACAATAGAAATGCCCTGGGAAAACGGATACGACCGTCCGTTTTCCCAGGGCATTGTTCTTGTTATATTATACGTTTTTGTCGTTCTGTTCTTTTAACAAATCGCGGATCTCCGTCAGGAGGACTTCCTCCTTGCTGGGGGCCGGTGCGGGCTTGGGCGCTTCTTCCTTTTTCTTGTGAATCCGGTTGATCAGCTTGATCACCAGGAAGATGGAAAGCGCAATCAGGACAAAGTCGAGGATGTTTTGCAAGAAAATGCCATAGCCCAGGACGATGTCTTCGCCGGAGGTTGCGGGGAGCGTGACCGCCAGATCGGCCAGATTGATTTTACCCGTAATTAAAGAAAGCGCAGGCATGATGACGTTCTCCACCAGAGAAGAAACAATTTTGCTGAACGCGCCGCCGATGACAACGCCGACCGCCATATCGAGCACGTTGCCACGCATGGCGAATTCCTTAAATTCTTTCATAAATTTTTTCATAAATGTGCAGCCTCCTTATCCGTCTCTGCCGCCAGCTTTTCGCGGGCGACCGCGAGCATCAGTTTGATGCGGTTTTCCTGATTGACGCGTGTGGCGCTGGGATCATAGTCGATAGGGACAATATTGGAATTCGGAGCGACCTCCCGAATGCGGTGGATCATGCCTTTGCCACAGATATGGTTCGGCAGGCAGCCGAACGGCTGGGCGCAGACAATGTTTTCGA
>DBFXIC010000436.1:0-22947 GCA_048455095.1 Anaeromassilibacillus sp. | reverse complement strand
ATATGTATCCATCGGCTTTTGTCTTTAACAAAAGTTAGCATGTTTCCCATGGCATTTGAATATACTCTGTTTTTCATACGCGATACAACGGATAAACTTTTCCCCACCGGTTTGACAATCATATAAAGGAAGAGCGTCCCGGTTTCCCGGAACGCTCCCAAAAGCCTTATGCGGCCTGATTCTTATTTCTTGAGGTTTGCCTTGAGGGTTTCGAGCTGGTTGCGGAGCTCCTGCGGCAGCTTGTCGCCGAACTTCGTGTAGAACTCTTCGATGCCCTCGGCTTCCTTCATCCACTGGTCGTTGTTGACTTCGAGGATGCTCTTCAGGGTGTCGATGCTGAAATCGAGGCCCTCGAGGTTGATGTCCTCTGCATACGGGACATAGCCGATCGCAGTCTCCTGCGCGTCGACTTCGCCCTCACAGCGCTTGATGATCCATTCGAGCACGCGGAGGTTGTCGCCGAAGCCCGGCCAAATGAAGTTGCCTTCGTCGTCAAGACGGAACCAGTTGACGTTGAAGATCTTCGGAGCCTTATCGCCCAGCTTCTCGCCCATCTCAATCCAGTGCTTGAAGTAATCGCCCATATGATACCCGCAGAACGGCAGCATCGCCATCGGGTCGCGGCGGACAACGCCAACAGCGCCGGTTGCAGCGGCGGTCGTCTCGGAAGCCATGATGGAACCTACGAACACGCCGTTGTTCCAATCACGGGACTGATACACCAGCGGAGTAGTCTGTGCACGGCGGCCGCCGAACACAATTGCGGAAATCGGCACGCCAGCGCCGTTTTCAAACTCAGAGCTGATGCAGGGGCAGTTCTTCGCAGGCGCGGTGAAGCGGCTGTTCGGATGAGCACCCTTCTGATCGGAGGTCTTGCCGTTCCACGGCTCGCCCTTCCAATTCTTTGCATTTGCCGGCGGATTCTTATCGAGGCCTTCCCACCACACCGTGTTGTCGTCCAGGTTATGCACAACATTGGTGAAGATGGTGCCGCTCTTGGTGGTGTGCAGCGCGTTCGGGTTGGACTTCTCGTTGGTACCCGGCGCCACGCCGAAGAAACCGTTCTCCGGGTTGATCGCCCACAGGCGGCCGTCCGGGCCGATGCGCATCCAAGCGATGTCGTCGCCGACAGTCCAAACCTTGTAGCCCTTCGCTCTGTAGCCCTCCGGCGGAATCAGCATGGCCAGGTTGGTCTTGCCGCACGCGGACGGGAAAGCAGCGGTAATATATTTCACTTCGCCCTTCGGATTCTCGAGGCCCAGGATCAGCATATGTTCTGCCATCCAACCCTCGGTCTTGCCCAGGTAGGAAGCGATGCGCAGAGCAAAGCACTTTTTGCCCAGCAGCACGTTCCCGCCGTAGCCGGAGTTCACGGAGATGATGGTGTTGTCCTCCGGGAAGTGGCAGATGTAGCGCTTCTCTTCGTCGATCTGGCACTTGCAGTGCAGGCCGCGCACCCAGTCGTTGCTGTCGCCGAGGACTTCCCAAACCTTCTCGCCCACGCGGGTCATGATGCTCATGTTCATGACAACATAGATGGAGTCGGTCAGCTCAACGCCGATCTTTGCAAACGGGGAACCAATCGGTCCCATGGAATACGGGATGACATACATCGTGCGGCCCTTGTAGCTGTCCTTCGCGATATCGAACAGCATCTTATAGGCTTCCTGCGGCTCCATCCAATGGTTGGTGGGACCTGCATCCTCTTCCTTGCGGGAGCAGATGAAGGTTCTGCCTTCCACGCGCGCCACGTCGTTGACAGCGGTGCGATGCAGGTAGCAGCCCGGCAGCTTCTCCTCGTTCAGCTTGATCATTTCGCCCGTGGAGCAAGCCTCCGCGCGCAGCTGATCGAGCTGCTCCTCGGAGCCGTCGATCCAGACAACGTTGTCCGGACAGACAAGCTTTTTCATGTTTTCGATCCAATTCAATACGGATTCGTTTTTAGTCATATGTGTTCTCCTTCCGGCCCAATGGCCATATCACGTTACTGAATTAAGTATAGTACATCGTTTTGAAAATATCAATTAAAAATTTGTGAATCCAAGGGCTTTTTTAAAAATTCCTGCAAGATTCGTGGGAATTCCCTTCATGAAATTGCTTTCAGGCCCAGCCTGCGGGCCAAGACACCCAGCGGGCGTCCTTCCAATGCGCTGCAAAATGTGTACATTTTTGACCATTTCCGTCAAAAAGGCCTGCACCATGGCAACATGGATACGTTTTTTCTACCCAAATGCCATGTTCTTTGATTTTCAGCTTACCTTGAAATACCCAAAAGCTTTAAATCGGCATTTCCGCGCAGGCATTGAGGTCCAGCCCTGCGGTGTTGCCCGCCAGAAATTCATAGTACCCCTGCGCGCCCACCATGGCCGCGTTGTCCCCGCACAGGTTCAACGCGGGCATATAGAATGTCCAGCCGTTTGCAGAGCATTCCTCCTGCAGCCTGCGCCGCAGCAGCGAGTTCGCTGAGACACCGCCCGCGATCACCAGCTTCTTTGCGCCGGTTTCGCGCGCCGCCTTTACAAAATTCTGCACCAAGCAGTCCACCACCGCCTTACGGAACGAGGCCGCAAGATCGGGCACGGGAAGCGCCTCTCCTTTTTGTTTTGCGTTGTGAATCAAATTGATGACCGCCGTTTTCAGCCCGGAAAAGCTGAAATCATACGGCGCGCCGTCCACCCTGGGGTGCGGCAGCCGGAATGCCTCCGGATTGCCGTTCTCCGCAATCTTGTCCATCTCCACGCCGCCGGGATATGGGATACCCATCGCGCGCGCCGCCTTATCGAAGGCCTCGCCCGCGGCGTCGTCCCTCGTACAGCCGATCACGTGCAGATCCGTATAACCCTTCACCTCGATAATATGCGTGTGCCCGCCGGATACGACCAGACATAAAAACGGCGGCTCCAATCCGGGCGAGGTAATGTAATTCGCCGCGATGTGAGAGCGCAGATGATGCACCGGGATCAACGGTTTCCCGGCGGAGAGCGAAAGCCCCTTCGCAAAATTAACCCCCACCAGCAGTGCACCGATCAGTCCAGGCGCGTACGTCACGGCGATCGCATCGATCTCCTCCAGTGTCAGCCCCGCGTCGTCCAATGCCTTCTGCGTCACCGGGATCACAGCCTCCGAATGGCGGCGCGAAGCGATTTCCGGCACCACGCCGCCGTACAGTTTATGTTCCTCCACCTGCGACGCGACGACGGAGGAACGGATATGACGTCCATCTTCCACGACCGCGGCCGCGGTCTCGTCGCAGGAGCTTTCCAATGCTAAAATTCTCATACTGTTCCCTCTTTATGTGAAGATTTTTCCTCAACTTCCTGCACGGCGTGTCTGGTCAAAAGGAGCGCATCCTCATGGTTGTCCTCATAGAACCCCCTACGCAGGCCGGCCCTTTCAAACCCCAATTTCCCATACAGCGCGATAGCAGGCGCGTTGGAAACCCGCACTTCCAATGTGATAAACTCCCCGCGGGTTTCCTCCATCCAGGCGATCATCTGCTCCACCAGCCGCTCGCCCACACCCCGCCGGCGCGCCGACGGGTGCACCGCCACCAGGTCTACGTAACACTCCCCGCACACCGCGTGCATCCCCGCAAAGCCGATGCAGCGGCCGTTTTCTTCGGCCACCCAGAAATGCGCGGTATCGCTCGAAAGCTCCGCCGCCAGCCCGGCCCGGCTCCACGGCATGGAAAAACACAAACGGCTGATCTCCGCCAGTTCATCCAGGTGGCGCTCCTGCATCGGCACGATTCGGAAACCGTTCATACTGCCGCCTCCGCCGGTTGCCGCACGGGGCTGTCCGCCAGCAGCTCCAACAAATGCTTAAACAGCAGCACCAGATTGACCAGGACTGCAATCGCCAGAAGCTGCTGGGGGTAGTACGCCAATCCGAACAAATAATTGGCCGTTGCGCAGGCGGACGTCACGCACATGATGACCGCTGCATAGATTTTTTTCGGGAAATAGAACGCAAACACCAGACTGACGATATCCGCCAGATAGTAGTACCGCTCGTGCATATGCGGCAGGATGAATGGCATCAGGATGGCAAAGAGCAGGCCCATTGTCACCAGGATATCCGGTGTAAACACATAGGGCTTGCGGTACAGCACAAAGAGCAGCATTAGCACCACGCCGCCCGCAAAGATCACGCCCGCTTTTCCGAGCGGCTCAGAAGATACGTTCCCCAAAAATGCGTACAGATTGGGGATGGACATGCACAGGCTGGAATACAGCTTTGACTGCGATACATACACCGTCAGCAGGTCCCACAAATCCCGCCCCAACATTGCAGATGGTATAATCGATAAAATATATACCGCTGGGATTAAAATGAAACTCCGGAATTTGATCTTCCGCTTCAAAAACAGCAGCAACAGGAACGGTGCGAAAAAAATTGCCTGCAATTTCAGCACAAAAGCGATGGCGAACGCCAACACCGCCCGATTCGGCCGGTTGACCATCAGGTAGTACAGGCACGCAATCAGCGCGCCGGTAAACATCGCGTCGCACTGCGCCCACGCCGCGGAATTCAGAACCACGGAGGGCAAAAAGAGCACAACCGCATAGGCCATGATCCCATGTACCCGTTCCGGATAGCGGAGATTGACGATGCGCATTACGTAGATGGCCAGGATAAAATCCGCCGCGCACGAGACCAGTTTAATCAGATACAGATCTCGCACGGGGAGATAGGTCAGCAGCGCAAGAATATAAAAGTAAGGCGGCATATAGTCGCCGATATTCATGCCGACGGCGGCAAAGCCGCCATTTGCCTTCAGCGTGGCAAACCAGTTCTGCAAGAACTGAAGATAATCGTTTGATTCAATGGGAAACAGGTCAAACCGCATCAGCAGCGCCGCGACGGAGATCAGGAACAGGAACAGCAAACTCTCCCACGCAATCTCCCCCGGCTCATGTCTTGTTTTCTCCAAGTGCATCCGCTCCCTTCGAAAAATTGGGTCAGCGATTCCGCTTGTAAACCAAAAAATGAAATTCAATATGCGTATCCAGGCGCTCCGTCCTGCGCAGATGTTCGCCGCCCTCCACACCGGTCTTCCAATAATAAGGCGTCATGGCGAACAAATTCAGCATGGTCTGGTTGTCCGTGATAGTGATGTCGTCCCCGGCCATTGTACGTTTTAAAAAGGTAAAGCCGGGGTACTCCGTCTCTTTATATGTATTTTCATACGGATTTTCGTACAAAATCTCCTTGAGACCGTAGAGATGCTGTTCTCCGGGCACCGCCAGGATCAAATATCCGCCCGGCTTTACTACGCGCGCCAGTTCCCCGGGAACGATCGGCGCGAACACATTCACCACCAGATCAGCCGCCGCGTCCGCGAAGGGGATGCCGAAGCTGCTCCCCACAGCAAACGCGATGTTCCGGTAGCGCTTCGCGGCCGCGCGCACCGCACATTTGGAAATATCGAACCCATAGACCCGCGCCCGGCCCGCAAAAGCGGAGGCCAGCCGTCCGGTGTAATATCCCTCACCGCAACCGGCGTCGAGAATTACAGGATTTCCCCTCTCTCCAACGGCTTCCAGCGCCAGACGGTTCAGTTCCTCGCTGAACAGCCGGTAGAGGCCGGTTTCCAGGAAAGAACGCCTTGCCGCGACCATCTGCTTGTTGTCGCCAGGATCCTTGGAATGCTTCTTATTGGGCGGCAGCAGATAGACATATCCTTCCTTCGCAAGGTCATAGCTGTGCCCCAAAGAGCAGGTATAGGCGGTTCCTTCTTTTTGCAACAACTGTCCACAGACAGGACAAATAAACATTCTCTCACCTCCCGACACAGACGCGCAGTGTTATCCACGCCTACAGCGATTTTCAGTGTCAGCATTTTGGAAATTGCTTCTTCATTAAAACTTTTTAAGCCATTCGTGGCAACCATTTGCAGCGTCTTTTTTAAAAGTAGCCATACCGCACCCCATGGCAGGCCCCAAACAACCTTTCGGGAGTTGGCCGTTTCTGTCCGGCGAACGCTCAACTTATTTCTTGCAGATAGCCCTGCGCTGGCTGTGCGTCCAGGCTCAGCCTGGTCTGTCCGGCGAACGCTCAACCTGTTTCTTACAGATAGTCCCGCGCCGGCTGTGCGTCCAGGCTCAGCCTGGTCAGTCCGCCTTGGCGTCGTACCAGGTCTTTCCGATACCAGCCTCCGCAATCAGAGGAACCGCCATCTGGGCGGCGCCCTGCATCTCCTCGGTCAGCAGCCGGGCGACGGTTTTCGCTTCGTCCTCGGGCGCCTCAACGATCAATTCGTCGTGCACCTGCAAGATCAGGCGGGCTTTCATGCCCTCCTTTTTGAGCCGGTCCTCCACGCGGATCATCGCAATTTTGATGATGTCCGCCGCCGCGCCCTGAATGGGCATGTTGCGCGCCACGCGTTCGCCGAACGAACGCATGTTGAAGTTTGAGGACGCCAGCTCCGGCAGATACCGCCTGCGGCCGAACATGGTCTCCACATAGCCCTGATCCTTTGCCTGCTCGACCACGCGTTTCATATAATCATCCACGCCGCTGTAATGCGCCAGATAATTATGGATATACTCCTCCGCCTCCTTGCGGGTGACGCCGATATTTTTCGACAGGGAGAACGCGCCAATGCCGTATACAATGCCGAAATTGACCGCCTTTGCGCGGCTTCGCATCATGGGCGTGACCATCTCTTCCGGCATATGGAACACCCGCGCCGCGGTGCTGCGGTGAATGTCGTCGTTGTTCAGGAACGCCTGGATCATATTCTGATCGTTCGCCACATGCGCCAGCACGCGCAACTCAATCTGGGAATAGTCTGCGTCCACCAGCACGCAGCCTTCCTTGGCGACGAAGAATCGGCGCATCTCGCGCCCCAAATCGGTGCGCACCGGGATATTCTGCAAATTCGGCTCGGTGGAGCTGATACGCCCCGTGCGCGTTTCTGTCTGATTGAAGCTGGAATGGATGCGCCCGTCCGGCGCAATCACCTTGGAAAGCCCGTCACAATACGTCGATTTCAGCTTAGTCAGACTTCGGTAATTGAGGATCATCTCCACCGCCGGGTGCTCGTAGCGCAGGTTTTCCAGAATTTCTGCCCGCGTGGAATAGCCCGTCTTGGTCTTTTTCCCGTGCGGCAGGCCGAGCTTCTCAAAAAGCGCCTCGCCCAACTGCTTCGGACTGTTGATATTAAAGGTGTATCCAACAGAGCTGTAGATATCGGCCTGGATGCGGTCGATCTCCCTCTGGAGCGTTTCGCCGTATTCCTCAATGCCTTTGGCGTCTACCAGAAAGCCGATGTCCTCCATGTGCGCCAGCACCCGCGCCAAGGGTTGCTCGATCGTCTCCAACAGCTCGGTCTGGTCATTGCGTGCAATCTGTTCCGCCAGCTTGTCCACCAATTTGGGGAATACCGCCGCCTGTGCGCAGAACTGCGCCTCTGTCTGAAGGCGTTTGCCCTCCACGTCGCCGCGCTTGAGCGCCTCCTGTTCCGGCAGCTCCACCGGCAAGCTGTACTCCTGCGCCAGCCGCGCCACATCGTAGCCGGAGGCCGAGGGGTTCAGCAGGTATGCGGCCAGCATGGTATCAAACACGCCGCCGGCGATCTCTGCGCCGCCAAGCGCCGCATACAGCGGCTTGCTGTCGTGCGTGTTGATTTTAATCTCTTTCTGCGCGCACAGTTCGCGCAGGAAATCCACCCCTTGCAGCTCGTATATGGCGTTTTGATAGCTGATATAGACGCGGTATACCGCGCCACTTTCGTACCAGACCAGGCAGTCCGCGCGGCCCGCGGCCCGCAGCTCGTCCAGCAGGCCCTCCGGCGCACCCTGCACCAGCTCGCGGGCGGGCTGTTCCTTCTTTTCTTCCTGCTGGGGAGCGGGGATGTTCAACCCCAGTTTTTCGACCAGCGAAA
This sequence comes from Anaeromassilibacillus sp., assembly GCA_048455095.1. Classification (GTDB taxonomy): domain Bacteria; phylum Bacillota; class Clostridia; order Oscillospirales; family Acutalibacteraceae; genus Anaeromassilibacillus. Next base: position 15,059 of record DBFXIC010000436.1, on the reverse strand, counting down.
ACATCTCCAATTTTGCCAGAAGACGCGCTGCACCCTCGCGGTCACCCTTAGACGGGATATAATCCGAAAGCTCTGTATCCACCGGCGCATCCTTGCGGATGGTCCCCAAATGGCGGCTTAAATAGGCGCTTTCCTTGTCGCGGATGAGCTTCTGCCGCATCCCTTCTTTGATGTCCAGCGTCTCGATGTTTTCATAAATGTTGTCGAGATCGTGGTACTTCTGGATCAGCTCCCCTGCGCCCTTGGGGCCGATGCCCGCCACGCCGGGAATATTGTCCGAACTGTCACCCTGGATGGCCTTGATGTCGATCAGCTGCAGCGGAGTTACGCCGTAATCCTCCAAAATCTTCGCCTCGTCGTAGAGCGTCACCTGCGGCTGGCCCATCTTGGTGGCAGCCAGCCGGACCGTCACATGCGCGTTTACCAATTGCAGGCTGTCGCGGTCCCCGGTCGCAATCACACAGGTGTCGCCTGTCTCCGTGCACTTGGCCGCCAGCGTGCCGAGAATATCGTCCGCCTCAAAACCCTCGCACTCCACCAGGCGGTAGCCCAGCATGCGAAGCAGCTCCTTTAAATTGGGAAGCTGCTGGGCCAGCTCCTCGGGCATTCCCTTGCGCTGCGCCTTGTAGCCCGCGTATTCTTTATGCCGGAACGTCGGCGCGCGCATATCGAAGGCAATCGCCACTGCGTCCGGCTCCGTCTCGTTTTTCAGCTTCTGCAGCATGGTCATGAAGCCGTAAATGCCGTTGGTATAGTAACCATCCTTGGTGCTCAGCAGGCGGATGCCATAGAACGCCCGGTTCAGGATGCTGTTGCCGTCCAAAACAAGCAGTTTCATGTTTTCTCTCCCGTCTTGTAAGTCCTTAGAACCTGTTTTGTATCCAGATACCCGTGCTCTTTGCAGGATTTTGATGCAATTTTGGACGTAAAGGACGCCGCCTGGCAAGGACGACAAACGCAAAAGGCGCAAAAGCATGCAAAAATGGCGGGCATGAAACGATGCGAAACAGGTTCCGGTGGGTCAATTGTTTTATTATATCACTTTTCCCGCGGGATTTTAAGTGTTATAATATAATCTACATTTTTCATTATAGGCAGTTGCAGCCTCGAAACAACGGAATATGGAGTGAAAAGATGATAAAAATCGGGAATCTGGAATTACAGGGCCGCGCGGTCCTGGCGCCCATGGCCGGCGTGACGGATCGGGCCTTCCGCGAGGTGTGCACAAATTTTGGCGCATCTTATGTGGTGAGCGAGATGGTCAGTTCCAAGGGCCTGCAATACAACGACAAGAACACCGGCTCCCTGATGGAGCTGGGGGAACTCGCCCGGCCGGCCGGCATCCAACTCTTTGGGGACGACCCGGCGGTGCTGGCGCTGGCCGCCAAAAAGGCGATGGCATACCATCCGGATGTGATCGACATCAACATGGGGTGCCCGGTGCCGAAGGTGGCCGGAAACGGTTCTGGCAGCGCGCTGATGAAAAACCCGCCCCTGTGCGGGGAGATCGTCGCGGCGGTCAAGGAGGCGGTCCCCGTACCGGTCACGGTCAAAATCCGCAAGGGCTGGGACCGCCAGTCGGTCAACGCTGTGGAGGTTGCCAAAATCTGCGAGGCGGCAGGCGCGGACGCCATCGCTGTGCACGGGCGCACGCGGGATCAGATGTATGAGCCCTCCGCGGACTGGGACATCATCCGGCAGGTCAAGGAGGCGGTACACATCCCCGTGATGGGGAATGGCGACGTCACCGGCGCACAGGAGGCCGCGCTGCTCCTGCGGCAGACCGGCTGCGACCTCGTGATGGTCGGGCGCGCCGCGCTGGGCAACCCCTGGATTTTCCAACAGACCAACGCGTATTTGACGGACTCCTGCCGTATCATCCCCGGCCCGGGCCTGTTTGAACGTCTGACCGTCATGGTGAAGCACATCGAGCGCATGTGTGCATACAAGGGCGAGGCGCACGCCATGCGGGAGGCCCGCAAGCATGTTGGCTGGTATTTGAAGGGGATGCGCGGCGCGGCGGAATTCCGGCGGCGCGCCGGGACGCTTGAGACGCGCGAGGACCTGAAGGAACTGGTCAAATGCGTGATCGAGTCCAATCAATCAAAGGGGGAGGAATCCATATGAGCAAAAAACCGAACAGTCCGGTCCGCCGTGTTTCGTCGTGGCTGGTGGTCGCAGCTCTGCTGATTATCTCTGCGGTCAGCGGCATTCGGCTGCGCATGGACGCGGTCAACGACGCCATCAACGCCGGGATCATCCCGGATGGCACCACCTCGGTCTATTTTATCGACGTCGGGCAGGGCGATTGCGAGCTCATCCGCACGCCGGACGGGCAGAACATTCTGATCGACGCAGGCACCAACGCGACCGGCGACGCACTGGTGGCTTACCTGCGGAACCTCGGCGTGGAGCAGATCGACTCTCTGATCGCCACGCATCCGCATGAGGATCACATCGGCGGCATGGACGAGGTGGTCGACGCATTTCCCATCGGGGAGGTCTACCTGCCGAAGATCGCAGAGAGCCAAACCCCGACCACGCGAACCTATGAGCGCCTTTTAAACGCCATCGCAAGCAAGGGACTACAGATCACCCCCGGACGCGCGGGTATGACCATCCTGGATGAGAACGGCGTTAAGCTGGAATTTCTCGCCCCCAACTCGGACTCCTACGCCGGCCTGAACAGCTACTCCATCGTCGCCAAGCTGACCTGCGGCCAGAAGAGCTTCCTCTTCACCGGCGACGCGGAGGCCGATAGCGAACAAGAGATGGTCGACGCGGGCTACAACCTGCGCAGCGACGTGCTCAAATGTGGGCACCATGGCAGTTCCACCTCCACCAGCCCCGCATTCTTGCGGGCGGTCAACCCGTCCTATGCGGTGATTTCCTGCGGCGTGGACAACGATTACGGCCATCCGCACCGGGAAACCATGGAAAAGCTGAATAAAGCGAACGTCGAAGTCTACCGCACCGACAAACAGGATACCATCCTGGCCGTATGCGACGGTACAAATATCACCTTTGAGACCGGACTCGGTTCTCTTGTTAAGTAAAGGAGCGCACCATGTTCTTAAGAAATTTTAAAATCGATACATCCCGTGCGCGGGAATTCTGGCCGCGCCACGTCAGCACGCTGGAGGAGCTGCCGGCCCCGTACCGTCCGCACATTGCGGAATGGATGGAGCGCGGCATGCCCATCTCGCAGGTAATATTTGTCCGTCAGACCAACCACTGGGTCACAGAAAAACCGGAGTATGTGCTGGCCTGGCACGAAAACCGCATCTTCCATATTCAAAAGCATCCGGCGGGCGGCGTTGTCCCCACCGTGTTCGACGCGAACAACATCTCCTACGCCCTATACTCGCACCGCCTGTTGGACAATCGCCTCACCGTTTGTTATCCCGTGGACGGCCAATTCCGCAAGGTCATGATGCACTTCAATGCAGCTACGGAGGAACTCTTCTATCCCGTGTTCGAGATGCTGTTCCAGAATCCGTTCTCGCAGCCCAGCGAGGCGCGGGAACAGAATCGCATCCAAACGGTGGATTCCCTGCGGGAACGCACCTATAAAATGTGCGGCTATTTGGAATTGGTCTACCGGTTCGGCGACGCGATTGATGCATATTTCTGGGATAAAAACATCACCCCCGAGCAGCAAAAGCGCAACGAAAAAAGCCTCAAGCGCATCGAGGAGACCGAATATCTCGCCGCGCTGATGGACCGCGGCGTCGCACTCGAAAAAATTTCGGAAAATTGCATCGACGTGGTATATTTCTTCCGTGACGCATTTCAGCAGGCTTCCGTTGTCCCCAGCGGGGAGGGATTTCTGCTCTGCTTCCCATGTGTATCGGGGGAATCGTTTTATGTGCCGGTCAAGCCCGAAAATCAGCCTGTTGCGGAACAATTTATCCAGTTTTGCAACCGGAGGGCATAGCGCGTAAGAGCATTTCCTATTCTCTGTGAAATCCATCGTGCAGGGAAGGCTATGCCAGCGCTTACGATGAGAATGCGCAGCCACTGTGCAGTCTTTCAAACGGCGTTCTTCCCGGCAGAACCTACATAGAATCACAAAAGGCGCTTCTCCAGCTTGTTGGCTGTTGAGAAGCGCCTTTTGTCTGTATGATTTCCTTATATCGCGCCGGAAATCCATCATCATTGCCCGATTTGTCCCGCCGCCCCTTATGGAAAGGCGAACACCGGCGCACTATTTTTTCTTCTTTTTCCCCTGCGCCTGGGATTTCGGTTTCTCCCTGGGCGGCTCCGGCTCTTGCTTGCGCGCGAAGCGCTGCGGAACAGGCAGCCCCGCCTCGGCCGGGATCGCATGCGCCAGTATCAGCGCGCTCTTTGCACAGATCGGACCCACCATCTCATACAGGATACCGGACGAAAGGATGATGGTCGAAAGCAGCGCGCCTGTCTGCGGCGGCAGCAACCGCTGCCCGAGCGCGGCCAGCCCGATCGACACCCCCGCCTGCGGCACCAGTGCCAGGCCAAGATAGTTGCGGATTTCCTTCGGCGCGCCGCTCACAGCCGCGCCCACATATGCGCCGGCGTATTTGCCCGCAATACGCACCAGGAAATAACAGATGCCGATTGCCCCCGCCGTGGCGAGCATCGGCACATCCAGCCGCATGCCGGAGATCACAAAGAACATCAGCATGATTGGCGGGGAAAAATGGTTGACCACCTTAAATAGGCGCTTGCTTTCGATGATATTGACATACACCGTACCCATCACCATGCAGGCCAGAAGCGGGGAAATGTCCATCATTGTGCACAGACCCGTCAGGGTAAAAATCACCGCGTTTACCAGCACCAGCCGATGCTCCCGGGAACGCCGGTCCGTGATGATCCATTTGAGCAAGAACGCCCCGCCCACGCCCAGTGCGAGCGCAAGGATATTCCACAGAACCGGCAGCAACAGGACGGTCCAGCCCACCTGCTGCCCACCGCTGTCCATGGCGTTGGCCACAGCGGCGCATACGCTGAACGCGATCAGCGCGACCGCGTCGTCCAGCGCCACCACCTGCAAAATGGTATTCACCAATTCTCCCTTGGCGCGGTATTGCCGGATAGTCATGATGGTCGAGGCCGGCGCCGTCGCGGACCCGATGGCACCCAGCAGCAGGGAGAACGGGACGGACAGATGGAACACAAAGATCATGGTCAGCGTGACGACCACCGCGGCGGCCAACGCCTCGAACAGCGTGATGACAATCATTCGCTTTCCGCTCGCGCGCAATTGGGAGAGCTTAAAATACTTTCCTACGCCGAACGCGATGTATGCCAGCGCGATATCTGTGACAAAGTCCATTCCTTCAATGATCTCCTGTGGCACCAGCCGGAACACATAGGGCCCAATGAGGACCCCCGCCAGGATATACCCGGTTACGTTGGGAAGCCGCAGCTTCTTGGTGAGGCGCGTCATCAAAAAGCCTGCAAACAGTATGATCGACAGGCTTAAAACGACGGCGGCGGACGGGTGAATCGTTTCCATCCAGTTCATTCCATTCACACTCCTCTCCGTTCTTCGTGCAGAGTGTGTCCATACGCCGGGCGATGCGGTTTCCTTCCACAGGGTCCGGGCTGCGAACACGCCTGTGAAGGGCGCGTCCTGCGCGCTCTTTTTGTTGTATCATTATAACATATTTTTTATAAATCAACACCATATTTTACAAACATTTAACAACGAGTCAAGATATTTTCCATCCATCTTTTAAAAAGGCCCTCCGCGGCTGACAGCGGAGGGACCTTGCCTAGCTATATGGAAAAATCTTCGGAATGGAAATTGCTGTAAAAGCGGCCGTCCGTTGCTGTGAACCGCAGTACACAGTAGTCCGGGTCCGTCACACCGCCGGGATAGTACATCGTGTCACCCTCCCGCCAGATCCGCTCCTTGCTTTCCGGATCGGTCAAAACCTCCATCGTTCCCCGGAGCATCACGCCGCGGAAAAAGCGGCGGTCGCAAAAGTAGGCGCAGGCTTTGGGGTTCTCCCGATACTGCGCCACGCGCATGGAAGAGGTATTCGTGGTAAAATACAGCACACGGATGCCCTCCCGCTCCCGTGGCGCGAGCATCGCCTTCAGATTGGGAAAGCCCTCCCTGTCGATTGAGCCGACAAAGGCAGTCTTTTGCTTATCAATCAGATTCCCGATGGTTTTCTCCGGATTGCGCATCATCTTCCATTCCTCCCTTGTTGTTTTGTTCTGCAAAAAGCCAACGCACTATTTCCCTCTTTAAGAGGAGTATACCGTACCCTTTGAAGAAAGTAAATAAAACGGTATATAAATATGAAAAGCACTGCCATACCCAAAGGCGGCAAAAGGCAACTTCTGTATTTTTCCTGCATCCCGATTTTTCCATTTACTGAACTGCCCGCTGCAATCCATGCAGCACCGGTATGGTAAAGACCAATGCGAGCACAAAAGCGCACGCGTCCGCAATCGGCTGGCAAATCTGTACGCCGTACAGGCCGAAAATGGTGGGTAAGGTCAGCACCAGCGGGATAAAACACAACCCCTGGCGCGCGGCAGAAACCACACTTGCCCGCACTGCCAGCGCAATATTTTGCAACAACATATTGCAGAGGATCACCCAGCCCAGCAGCGGCAGGACTATGCACTGTGCCTGGAGCGCCAGCGCGCCGATTCGAATGACCTCCGCATCGTCCGCGCGGAAAATCGCGATCACCTGCGGGGCAAAGAAAAAACCGGCCGCCCCAATGGCGATCAGCGCCACGGTGGACACGCGCACACAGAACCAGAACGCCTTGGTCACGCGGTCAAAGCGCTTTGCACCGTAATTAAAGCCGCACACCGGCTGGAACCCCTGCCCAAACCCCAGCAGGGCGGAACCCGCGAACTGCGAAACCCGCGTCACGATGCTCATGGCGGCGATAGCGGCATCTCCAAACGGGCCGGCCGCTGTGTTCAGGCAGACCGTGGCGACACTCGCCAGTCCCTGCCGCAGCAGGCTCGGAATCCCGCCCGCAGCCAAGGCGCGGTAGCGCTGCAAGCTGGGGGAAAACAGACGCAGGCGCAGCGGCACGCCGCCAGAGCGGAAAACGCCGCAGAGCAGCAGGCAAAAGCTGACCAGCTGGCTCAGGATAGTCGCCAACGCTGCGCCCGCAATTCCCATGTTCAGCCCAAAGATGAACATCGGGTCCAGCACAATATTGAGCAGGCCACCGCTCACCAATCCCACCATCGCATAGATCGCGTTGCCCTGCAACCGGAGCTGATTATTCAGCACCAGCGCTGCCGTCATATATGGTGCGCCCAATAGGATGACCCGCATATAGGAGAGGGCGTATGGATAGATGGTATCCGTCGCGCCCAAGAGGCGGCAGAGCGGCCCTTGGAACAACAGCCCAGCTGCCAGAATCACACAGCCCGCGCCAAGGGAGGAAAAGAATCCGGTGGAGGCCATGCGTGCGGCCTCGTCGCGGTTCTGCGCCCCGAGCTGCCGGGAGATATACGTGCCGGAGCCCTGGCCGAAAAAGAAGCCGACTGCCTGGATAATGGCCATCAGCGGGAAAATCACGCCGACCGCGCCCGTGGCGCTGGTGCCAATGCGGCCCACAAAAAAAGTATCTGCCATGTTGTAGATGGAGGTGATCAGCATGCTGATGATGGTTGGTACCGCCATCTTGCAGACCAGGGCCTCGATCGGCGCCTCCGTCATCTGTTCAAATTTCCGTTTCTGCGCATCCCGATCCATCCGACTTCTCACCTTTCTGTGCAAGCATCTCCGCCAGATGCCGCGTTAAATAGGTATAGCTCTTCTCCGCGTCCACGGCATTCTGGAAAAAGCCCGCGGCTTCTAAAGAGACAAACCCATGCAGCGCGCTCCGGATCATCCGGCCACAGTGGATCTGCCCTTCCTCAGACATCTGATACGGCACAAGCACATCCCGAAACCGGTGCATAAAACGCTCTTTCAGATCCAGCAAGCTTGTACCCGCAAATTGTGGCAGGCGGAGCATCGCCTTGTACATCTGCGGTTGTTCCCGGGCAAACCGCCGGTAAGCATCCGCCAGCGCCAACAGCGCCGCGGTGCCTGTCCGGTCCCGCACCGCCTCATCCAACGTATCCAGCAAGCGCTTCAATGCCAACTCCGTCAGACGCGCCGAAAGCTCCGGCATCCCCTGCAAATGATTGTACAGGGAGGCGGTCTTGATCCCCAACGCGGCTGCCAGTTCGTGCAATGTTACATTCTCCAGCCCACGCGCCTCGACAAGCTCCGCAGCCGCATCCACGATCACCGCGCGGTTCAATCCCTTTTTCGCCATACGTTCCCCTCCCTTCTCATGTATCTCATTATAAACTAACACTATTAGTCTGTCAATTTTCATCAAAAAAGCCACAGAACCGCTTTCACGATTCCGTGGCCTCGATGCTGTTTATTCATTGGTCGTCGTCAAAGAAAGAATCCCAATCGAAGTTCCCGTCCGAATCCTTCTTATCTTCCATAATCTCCACTTTGAATCCATACGGATCCGTGCCGACATCCTTCTGTGCGGCCGGCTCGCCCGGCTTTGCATCCTTTACAAAGCGCACATCCGGCTGTGCAATCTCAAACTTTGCCTGCAACGGCGCTTCTTCCGTCAACGCTTCCACGGAGGGCGTTTCCCGTTCCGTAACGGCTGTTTCCGGCCGGTCCTGTGCGGGCGCTTTCTCTGCTTCTTCCGCCGCCTCCGGCTGGTCCGCGGGCATTCCCTCGTCCGCTTCTTCCGGTGGTAGATAGTCCCCGCGCTGTGGGAGGCCGCTGCTGTCGGAGCTGATATCCGTGAATTCCGCAATTTCTCCCGTGCCGTCCAGCAGGTCGTCGCGCCTGCGGGAGGCAAAGAACTGCGCATACACAAAGAACGCGATGCCGCCCAGCCCCAATACGATTAAGACGATGCCCAGCGGTAAAATCCAGGAAAAAGACCCCTGCTTTTCATTTTTATTGCCGTTGTCCTCCTTCCCTGTGCTTCCGCTCTGAAAATTCTTGTCAAACGGCTTTGCGTCAGGGGATTGGCTCACTTCGCCACTGGTGAGCAGCTCGCTCCAATCCTGGGAGGAAAGCAGGTCTGGGTCGCTGGTGGCCTGCGCCGCACGGGAGGCCGCCTGGTTGATCTGCGCGTTGTCCGTGTTGACGGACGCCACCGGCTTCTTGCTGACGGGCGGTTGATTGCCGCCCTCCCCTTCCGATTCCTCGGGGGTCGAGATGGTAATCTCGGAGGACTCCCCTTCCTCCGGCGGCACTTCCGTCCCATCGGGATTCGATTCGCCGGGTGTAATCGGCGCGTTGGGATCTGGGGGAAGCTCCTCTTCGGGCGGGGTCACCGGTGCGTTCGGGTCCTCCGGCGGAACCGCATCCGGGTCGGGTGGAATCACGGGCCCGTTGGGGTCTATTGGCGCCTCCGCATTGGGGTCCGTCGCAGGGGAAACATTGGGGTCGACCACCGGCAAGCCCGGGTCGGCTGTGGATTCCACAGGCGCGGCCGGATCTGGGGCCGGCGTGATCTCTGTTGCAAAGGCTGTGACGGCAAATGCCGAAGCCGCGAAGATGAGGACGGTAAACAGGACGGCTGCTCTTTGCAGCACTCCGTTGCGTTTCAATCGTTTCATACTTCTTTATTCGCTCTCCTGTCTGTATTCAGGCATACGAGGCCTAAAAGGAAATCATCGCATTTTCTTTACCATCATATCACAAACGGCCCCAAAAATACAACTGGTAAATGGTCAGGCTGTTATAAAGTTAAAAACACTTTTTTCCATCATCTTTCCATAAGCTATACAAACGTGGAATCCTCCGTTCTTTGGCGGACAGCACCATTTTTCAAAATCTGGATCTCTCCGCCGCCGTTGCGGCGTTCTTTTCCATATAAATACGCTCTCCAACACACAACAGACTATGCCCGAATTTTTCACTTCATACCTGTCCCATCGGAACAAAATATCTCCGCCATATGTACGTTTCCCTCCGCTGTACACGCCGCCCAAAATGCTGCCGATATGTGCAATGCGTTTTGGGACCACCAAAACAGGTCCTTTTTATCCTGTCCGTCCCGTACATAGGTCTTTTCAGCTTCATGATACCGTATAATCCGACACGATTTTACAGTCTGTATAAGAATTTTCTGATTTTTGCAGAACGGAACGGTATCTCAAAAAAGAACCTTTTGGAAACTGCACGCCGGGGGTTGCAGTCGCATAGGGAACGCGCTATAATGAAGGCGCGTAGACATACCCTTCGGGAGGATTTGTGCGAAATTGTGTCCGCACGCCTGCGCGGATGTCCGGGTTCTGTTCCGGGCAAAAACATTGAGATGGGAGAATTTTCATCATGCGTACGGAAGAGCCGGCCAGTATTATGCTCGGTACGGTGGAGGACCTGCCGCGAATCTATGCGGATATGGAGCAGCAGTTCCCGCCGGATGAAATGTACAAGTACAAAAACCTGTTGCAGCTTCTTCACCGGGATAAATATAAGATCCTGCTGTACAAGCGGGATTCGGACGGAGAGCTGCTCGGCTATGCGCTCGTGTACACGGTCGAAAACTGTAACATTCTCTGGTTGGATTACATTGCGATTTTGAAGGAACATCAATCCCACGGCTATGGCAACCAGCTTTTCAACGCCCTTTGGCGCAAGTATTGCGGGCCGTTTGACGGCATCCTGTTCTCTGTGGAGCACATCTGCCAGGACAACCCGAGCCTTGCCAAGCGTCAGGAGCGCCGCATTGCGTTTTATGAGCATCTGGGCGCGCACCGTCTGCACGCAAACTTTTTGCTTCCGTGCGAAAACGGTTCTTTGCCGATGTATCTGTATTTTAAGCCGCGCCGCGGTTTGTGCACCATCAGCCGCACGGTACAGATTCAGGCGATCGGCCAGATGTATGAATACTGTTTCTTCTATTTAAAACACCGTAAGGAATTGCTCACCCGCTTTAAGCAGACGATTTTGGACGAGCGGTTTCTTCCAGAGCGCCGTCCCGGATTGCGACGCGCCGTTGCGCCTGTTGTGCAATCCGTTCGTCATGTGTAATCAGCAGGATGGTCCTGCCCTCTTTGTGCAGCCCGTGTAAAATATCCATGACCGCCGCGCCCGACTTTGTGTCGAGGTTGCCGGTTGGTTCGTCCGCCAAAATGATGGGTGGCCTTGCCGCGATCGCGCGCGCAATGGCCACCCTTTGTTGTTGTCCGCCGCTCATCTGGCCGGGCCGGTGGCGCATCCGTCCGGCCAGTCCCACGCGGTTGAGGGCCTCTTCCGCCAGTGCACGGCGCTCCTCGCGCGGAATTCCCCGATACGAAAGCGGCAGCTCCACATTTTCCAGCGCGGTCAACCCCGGCACCAGGTTGAACCCCTGGAAGATAAACCCGATCTTCTGGTTCCGGATTCTGGAAAGCTGGTCCTCGGAGAGCGCGTCCACGTTTTCCCCGTCGAGCACATATTCGCCCGCGGTCGGCGTATCGAGGCATCCCAGAACATTCATCAGCGTGGACTTGCCGGAGCCGGACCGCCCCACAATAGCGACGAACTCGCCCCGTTCAATCGTCAGGGAAATGCCGTCCAACGCATGCACTTCATTATCCCCTTGGTTATAAATCTTATAAATATTGCGAATTGTAATAATCGGTTCCATCGTTTCACCCCGCAATATCTTGCCCCGCGGCCGTGTAAAGATACCGGCGGCAAAAGCTTTTACAAATGCGCGGCAATCCGCTATAATAGAAAAGAATTCGACATGACTTTTCAAGGGGGAAACGCAATGAAACGCATTTTTGCATCCGTCCTCTGCCTGCTGGCCTGCGCCGCACTGTTCATGGGGTGCGCCAAACAGCCCGCCAAAGTCGTGGGGGAATACAGCGATGTGGGCGAGCTTTCCCTGGGGTTCGAGCCGGAAGGCGCATACGCCATCGGCGCGGATAAAAACGGGATGCCCGTCTTTTACGATCCTGAAGCCGCGCTGGAACAGGCGCGGGAAGATTTCTCCGCGGGATTTTCGTATTTGCAGGAGACCTATGCGCTCGACGACCCCGGCCCGGACAGCTATCAGGGCTATAAGATTTATGGCGCGCAGATGACCGGTGAAGCAACCGAAGAGGAGCGCGCGGATGGCCTTGCGATCGCAAAATTCTTCGATATTTATGAAAACAGTTATCAATAGGATTTCCGTTTTCACGATCAAATCGCTGCTACCAAAAAATGATCCTGTTTTGCCAATTCCCTGTATCTCTTAAAACAGCACCATCAAGTGATCTATTATCACAACACATAAAGGAGAACAGACCATGCTGAATGCTTACTGGAAACAATTCAAAAGCGGAACCGACATCCGCGGCGTGGCCAGCGAAGGCGTCGCGGGCCAGGAGATCAATTTGACAGACGAGGCCATCGAAAAAATGGCCGCGGGCTTTGTGCTCTGGCTGTGCAACGCGGTCAAGAAAGAGGCTTCTGCACTGACCGTGGCCGTGGGTCACGATTCCCGCATTTCCGCGCAGCGCATCCAAGATGCTGTCACGCGCGTGTTGGTGGGCGCGGGTGTGCAGGTGCTGGACTGCGGGCTGGCCTCCACCCCGTCCATGTTCATGACCACGATCGATCTGGCGTGCGACGGTTCGGTGCAGATCACCGCGAGCCATCACCCGTTCAACCGAAACGGCCTGAAGTTCTTCACCAAAGACGGCGGGTTGGACGGCCCAGACATCGAGCAGATTCTTCTGTTTGCGCAGGAGGGAAAAACGCCGCCCGCAGGACAGGGCAGCGTCAAAGCGGTCGATTACATGGCGGACTATGCGAAACGTCTGCGCGAGATGATCCAAACCGGTGTGAACGCGGCGGACTACGAGCATCCGCTCAAGGGATTCCACATTGTGGTAGATGCAGGCAACGGCGCGGGTGGATTCTATGCGCGCGACGTGCTGGCGCCGCTCGGCGCGGATACGGCGGGCAGCCAGTTCCTGGAGCCGGACGGCATGTTCCCGAACCACATTCCAAATCCGGAGAACGAGGAAGCCATGCAGTCCATCTGCAAAGCGGTCGTGGACGCAAAGGCGGACATGGGCGTTATTTTCGATACGGACGTGGACCGCGGCGGCGCGGTGGACGCGCGCGGCGAAGAGATCAACCGCAACCGTCTGGTGGCAATCGCCTCGGCGATCGCGTTGGAGGGCAATCCCGGCGGCACAATTGTGACGGATTCGATCACGTCCAGCGGATTGAAGGAGTACATCGATACCACACTCGGCGGCGTTCATCATCGTTTTAAGCGCGGATATAAAAATGTCATTAATGAGGCGCTCCGTTTGAACAAAGAGGGCGTAAACTGCCCGCTGGCGATCGAGACCTCGGGCCACGCGGCGCTGCGTGAGAACTATTTTCTGGACGACGGCGCATATCTAGTGACAAAGATCATCATCCAGATGGCGCGTCTGCGTGCGCAGGGCAAGACGCTGGATTCCATGCTGGAAGCGCTCAAGGAGCCGGTGGAATCCGTGGAGCTACGGTTCCCCATTCAGCAGGAGGACTTCCGCGCCTATGGCGAATCCGTCATTGCGGGGCTGGAAGCATATGCGCAGGCGCACGGCTGGAACATTGCGCCGGACAACCGCGAAGGCATCCGCGTATCGTTCGGCAAAGATGCGGGCGACGGGTGGTTTTTGCTGCGTTTGAGCGTGCATGACCCGATTATGCCGCTGAATATCGAAAGCGACTGCGTGGGTGGAACAAGGAAGATTGCAGAACAGCTCAACGGCTATCTCACGGAATGCGACGCCCTCGACCGCACCGCAATAACCACCTTCTTAAAATAGGCACATAGTGCCTTTCGCCGCTACGCGGTTCTTTTAGGCAGTCAAGTTCTAAAAAGGCAAACTTGAAGCTGACGCATAGCGTCTTTTCACCGCTACGCGGTTCTTTTAGGCAGTCAAGGCTTAAAAAGCAAACTTAAAGCTTTACTCAATTTTTCTCGAAAAATTGCAGGGTCGAGGGGCAGGGCCCTTCGTCGCTCGTCGCAACGAGCGAAACACTCTTTCCAAGATGAACTGCCGCAGCACGGCATTTCGAAGGCAGGCTTCTTGCCGGAGATCAGCAAGCGACATAGTCTAACAAAACATTTTATAAAATGGAAAGCCGGTTCATACAAACAATGTGTATGGGCCGGCTTTGTTTTTTGATGGCTTCTCTTGTATTTTAACAAATATATGAGGGGCACTCTCGAACCACAGCAAAACAGCCCGCCGCACTTCCAGCGGCGGGCCGTTCATCAGCAAATAATTTTAATTATCTCCCACGGAATTCATCCAAAAACTCACGAATCAGGTTCATCTGTTTCGGTGTGAAACCATCCAAGTATACCATTGGGCGGTTATCGACACCCAACAGATAATCTGTGGAAACATTATATAACCTGGCTAATCCTAACAATACCTCCACAGACGGTACAATTGTCCCAGATTCATAACTGCTGATCGTGGAAGTATCCAAACTCATTCTATCTGCTACTTGCTTTTGTGTCAGATTCTTTTCTTCTCTCAACTTTTTGAGCTTTAACCCTAAATCGTACATGCTACATCACCAAGATAAGTTTATACGATTACTATTGATTTCTAATCATAAAATATGTTAATATATTTATTGTAAATCATATATTTAAAAATTTTGCAGTTTCTTAGCAAAAAACAAAGGCAATCTATCGCAATTTTTCGCAATAGATTGCCCGTGCAACTCATTCATTTATCTCGCCCGGAACTCATCCCGCATTTCCCGAATCAGCTCCGCCTGCCTGGGCGTGAGGCTATCCAGATACAACATCGGACGATTATCCACACCCAACAGATAATCTGTGGAAACATTGTACAGCCGTGCCAAATCGACCAATGCTTCCAAAGACGGCGTTTTCGTATTATTCTCATAGCCGCTTATGGTGGAAATCCCCATATTCAAACGTGTTGCCACCTGCCGCTGTGTCATTCTCTTTGTTTTTCTCAATTCTTTCAGCCGCAATCCCAAATCGTAAAAATCTTCCATTTTCACCACCATATTTACTATAGGAATAATACATTCC
>DBFXIC010000435.1:0-13602 GCA_048455095.1 Anaeromassilibacillus sp. | reverse complement strand
AAACCGGCATCCCTGCGAACCGGTATTCGCAAAGGGATGCCGGTTTTGTATGCGTTTTTTCAAAAAATATTTGCACGATGGGGATTTGGAGCGGTACAGAGAAAGCGGCCGGGAATATCCGCATAAGGATATTCCCGGCCGTGTTTTATTCCTCCGCAAGAACGGAGGCCTCGGCAAAGAAAGAACGGCCCGCAGGGTCGAGGCGCCGGCCCTGCGCCAGCGTATAGGACGCTTCGGCGCGGACATCGGCGCTGTGACCGCCCACAAAGAAGGTGAACTCGCCGGCCTCCAGCTGCCATACGCCGTGCTCGTCGGGGAAGGCGAGTTGGTTGAGGTTGAAGGAAAAACGTACTGTCCGGGCCTCGCCGGCGAGGAGAGACACGCGGCAGATGCCGATGAGCTCCTGCACGGGGCGCACGATGGAGGCGACAACATCCCGCCCATAGAGCTGAACGACCTCATCGCCATCCATGAAGCCCGTATTCCGCACAACGACGCTGGCTTCGCTCCGGCCATCCGGCGCAATGGAAAGGCGGAAACTCTCATAGGAGAATGATGTGTAAGAGAGCCCATAGCCGAAGGGCCGTAGCGGTGTATTTACGCTGAACATATAGCCGTCACGGTTGAGCGCGCCAGCGGCGAAACTGTTGCCCGTGGAGCCGTTGTGCTCAGCGTGGAACATGGGGCCATGGCCTGCCGAGCGAGGCAATGCGACGGGCAAACGCCCGGCAGGGGAGAATTCGCCCGCGATAGCGGCAGCGATGGCCTCGCCGCCCCAGGCACCGGGCATGTACGCCTCCAGAACAGCGGCAGAATGGTCGTAGATCCACTCGCTCGTCAACGGGCGGCCGTCTGTGTGTACCACTACGGTGTTCGCGTTTTCTGCGATGACGGCCCGGGCGAGCGCCTTCTGTGCGCCAGGCAGATCCAGAGAGGCGGAGTCGTTGCCTTCTCCTGTGTTGCAGTGGCGTCCCCAGCCGTTTTTGCCGCCAAGACACAGAACAACGGCGTCCGCGCTGCGCGCTGCGGCGCACGCCGCGGGAATATCCTGTGAAGCAGGGTCAAGATAGTCGCAGCCCTGCGTCCAGCTGCAGTGGGGGAAGCGCGCGCAGAGTGCCTCAAAGACCGTTTTCGCCTGGGGGCAGGCCTCGCGCACGGCGCGGTCGGTGGCGGCGAGGTCGTATTTGCGTCTGGGGCGCGGCGCGCCTGTCTGCACAACGCCGGCCATCTCGGAGGAATCGCCCACGACCTGGAACATCTCCAGCATGGAGGGGTAAGTATAGCCGCCGAACAAAAGACGCAGGCTGCCGGCACAGGGACCGATGACGGCGATGCGGGCGTTTTTATCCCGCAAGGGCAGCAGACCTTCATTTTTGGTCAGCGTAAGGGTCTGCCGTGTGGCGACACGCTCGGCTGCGCCTGTGTCTGCGAGGGAAACGGAATATTCCTCCCATTCGGGGAACGGATCGTCGAATAGGCCAAGCTCAAACTTGAGTGTCAGAACACGCAGAACGGCACGGTCGAGCCAGGTGGCGTCGGCGCGTCCGTCGCAGAACATCACGGCCAGTGTGTCGGAATAACCCAGCCGGTCCGGAAACTCCATGTCCAGCCCGGCCATGAGGCACTGCAGGGCCGCGTCTTCGATGCTGTCGGCTGTGGCGAGGATGTCAGGGAGCAGGCGCTGGATGGAGCGGTAATCGCTTACGACAACGCCTTCGAAGCCGAGCTCTGTGCGCAGAAGATCCGTCAGAATTCGACGGCTGGCGCACAGAGGGCGGCCTTCCCATTCGGAATAGCTGTTCATCACGGTACGGATGCCGCTTTTGCGGATGGCGGCCTCAAACGGTTTAGCGAACACCTCACGTAGCTCGCGGCTGTCTGCCAGTGTGCGTGTGAGGTTCAGCCCGCCTGTGGTCTGGGAATAGCCCAGAAAATGTTTTGCTGTTGCGGCCACGCCTGTTCGCAGATCGTCGCTCTGCAAGCCGTCCACATACGCGCAGCTCATCATGGCACTGAGCGTGGGGTCGCCGCCATAGGTCTCGTTCACCCGGCCCCAGCGCAGATCCTTGGCGACATCCAGCACGGGGGACAGCGCGTGGCGGATGCCCATTGCGCGCATCTGGCGGCGGATGGTGTCAGCCATGGAATACACGGTCTGGGGCGCGAAGGTTGCACCGAGACCGATGGAATTTGGAAACAGGCAGGTATCCGGCACGACGGGCCCGCCCAGCGCTTCGCAATGGAACAATGTGGGAATCCGGTGGTCGGAGTGTGCCATAATATATTCCTGAATTTCACGCAGCCAACATGCAAGGGCCTTTGGTTTTAAGCGGATATCCAGCAGGGCAACGGCCCCGATTCCTCCTGCAAGGTCCTTTTCCTCGAGGGGCTCCTCGCAGCCGGAGAGTGTTGTGCACCCCAGCTGACGCAGCTTTTCCTCAACAGAAAGTGTTTCCAGCAGCGCCGCCGCCCGGCGGCGTGCGTCCGTGGAAATGCTTTTGTTTTTTACGTTCATTTTGTTACCTCCCCGGTGTCATAGTAAAGCTTGATGGTTTTGATCTCAAAGGGCCCGAAGTTCAAATCATCGCCCGGCTGTATGGGGAAAAGCGGACGCTCCATCATATCACATACCTCTGCGCGCGTGGTTTCGAAGCCAGTATGCAGAAACGCGCGGGTACGCGTGCCCTCGCATTCATACAGGCGGGCGATGACGGCGTGGTCGCTGTCCTCGCAGGGCTTCACGGTCTCCACAACGATATTGGGCCTGTCCGTCCAGAGGAAAGCAGGTAGGGCGAGGGTGCCCGGCAGGGATAGCGGCGTACGGTCAAACCGCATACCGGCGCGCGCCACAGCGGCGGAGAAGCCGCCGGCATGGGGCAGAATGCCGTAACGGAACGTATAGGTCCCTGCGTCGCCGCGCGGGTCGGGGCGTGTCCCGCCTTTGGCGAGCGTCAGTGCCAACGTGCCGCCCTCAGTGCTGATGCCGTATTTGCAGTCATTGAGGATACTGATACCGCGGGATGGCTCGGACAGGTCGGTATAGCGGTGATTACAGACCTCGAACATGGCCTGTTCGCGCGAGTCGTTACGGGTGACGGGGCGCTGGATGCAGCCGAATTGTGTTTCACAGCGGGCGAAACGCGCACGCACATTTGTATGGAAGGCAGTCTTCAGCAGTCGATGCTTTTCGTTCCACACAAGGCTGCTTTCCCATTCCACCAGCGGGGTGTCTGCGCGGAAAACGGCATCCTGCGTGAGCGTGGAGTGTTCGCACACGGCGTATACGCTGTGAATGCGCAGCTCCATCGGGCCGTTGACGGTTACACGGCGCTCCAAAAGGCGCGCCGTGGGCGCGAGCTTCATCGCGCAGTCTGCATCGATGTCCCAGCCGTCCCACCCAGCGGGGACATCTTCACCGCACAGGAACTGGTTCATCGGGCCGCCGCACCACTCCATCCCGTCCGCCCGTGTGATGAGCGAGATGATGGCGCCGCTGCCGTCGAAACGGACGCGCAGATGTGGTGTGGTGAGCGTATCGCCCGTGAAGACGAACGGGCTCTGCCCGCCGCCGGGCACAGACGTGCGGCGTAGCCGAAGCACAGCGCTGCCGAGCGCCGGGCGGGAAAGCCCGTATACGGCAGTGGCATCTGTGCCGTCTGCGCGCACAACGGGCTGAAGCGTGACGCCTTCGTTTTCCGCACAGAGTTCCGGCGGCAGCGCGGGGAGATAAAAGGCGTCGGAGCAAGCCTCATCGAGCGGATTGAAGATGGTGAACGCTACTCCGCTGTCGGCTTCGGGCAATGCCGGAGCACGAAGAAGAGCGTCGGCATGGCGCAGCATATCGGTCGTCTCCGCGATGCTCTGATCATGCGCAGCGCTGATGCAGCTGCCGGGCAGAATGTCGTGGAACTGGTTCACCAGCAGCGTATTCCACAGTGGGCGCAGCGCCTCGCCCGTGGCGGCGCGGCGGGCGCTCACGGCCGTCTGACACTCGCGCAGTTCCAGCAGGCGCAGGGCGTTCTCCGCAAGACGGTTGTTCTTTTTTATCTGCTGCTTATTGGTCAGCGTGCCGCGGTGCAGCTCAAGATACAATTCGCCATCATACACGGGCAGGTTGCCGCCGCGCGCCTCCAGCTTTTGCATAAAGCCGCTCACGGAATCATACGAAACTTTGGGGCAGCCCTCCAGATCGGTGAGACGGCGCGCTGCCTCGATCATCTCAAACTGCGGCCCGCCGCCGCCATCTCCATAACCGAAGGCGATGAGGCGCCGGTCGGCAGCCTGTTTGTTGCGCACGCAGTCACGGTAGCCGATGCCGTCCACGCGCTCAAGGAGGCCGGCCGGGTCGGGCCATGTGTCGATTACAAAAAAGTGCGTGAGCACCTGAGAGCCGTCGATGCCCGTCCATTGAAAGGTGTCGTAGGGAAAATCGTTTGTGTCATTCCAGGCCAGCTTTGTCGTAAGGAAATATTTCACGCCGAACCCGCGCATGATCTGTGGGATGGCGGCGGAATAGCCGAAGGTGTCCGGGAGCCAGAAGGTGTCGGACAGGTATCCGAAACGGCTTTGCGTGTAGAGCTGTCCCCATAGAAACTGGCGCACCAGCGCCTCACCAGAGGGAATATTACAGTCGCACTCTACCCACACTGCGCCGTTCGGCTCATAGCGCCCGCCTGCGATGCGGCGCTGCATCTCTGAAAAAACCGCGGGATAATGCTTTTCCATGAGCCAGGAGTGGTAGGAAGCGCTCTGGATGAAGCGGTATTCGGGGTATTGATCCAGCAGATTAAACTGGTTCGAGGCGGTGCGTGCGATTTTTTTTACTGTCTCCGCCATAGGCCATAGCCAGGCTGTGTCGATGTGGCTGTGGCCCACCAGCACGGCCTGTGGCGAGCTGTCGCCATTTCGCCGTGCAAGTGCGGGCGCCATGGCCTGCCGTGCGTTTGCCAGCGAGGCGCGCCACGCGGCTTCTCCGACCGTCTCAGGGTCATAGAGAAGCGCTTTGTGTGTCTCGGTCAGAGCGTTCATGATCTCGCCGCGGCGGAACGAATCCTCCGGAAGCTTATCCGCCAGCTGCAGGAGCACGCGCAGATCCAGAAGAAAGTCGAGCACATCCTGGTTCTTGACGCACAGAGAAAGCGATTCAGCCGTGAAAACGAAATCGTTTTGCGGGCGCTGCTGGAACGGCTGTTCGCCAATAACATAATGCCCGGCGTAAAATTCTACGGCGAACTCCAGTTTCTGCCCGGCCCGGGCGTTCTGACACACGCAGTCGCAGTAATGGTTGCCGTGGCGCGTTACAACGATCTTCGTGGCGAATGTGCCGCGTGGCGTGCCGTCCACCCACAACATGGCCTCATAACCGCCAAACTGCGGGCGCAAAAACAAATCGCGCCCGGCCAACGCGTCCAGCACGGTGCAGGACGCACGGAACCAGCAATAGCGTCCTTCTCCACCCCAGATACGGCCCTGAGGACGCTGCACGGGATCCTGGAACAACGCGGCCTCCGGGACGTCCGTGAGGCGTTCGGATGTCTCATACATGGAAAACGGCAGTGTGCATATCTCGGTGAAGACATACGGTTCATATGTTTCGAGCGCGCGGGTAAGCTTGACGAGCAGTTTTTTGTTCTGCGCGGTATTCAGCATAATGGCAGGACCTCCCAGATGAAGATAAATTGACGTGTTCTTCGGAGCGGTGTATATGGACCTTTGAAGCACAGGAGGAACACGCCCGCATGAGATATATTTTTATCATACGGCATACGGTGAGATGCAAAAAGCGCACATAAAAAAGTCAACATCCAAAACAAAGAATTCATCATTGATGCGGATGCGTCAAAAGGTGTTTATCATGTATAATAAATGTAAAGCCCTCCTGCGCGCAACAGTCCGCAGTGGGCAATGAAGCGGGCGGGGAACACGCCTGCGGGAGCAGGAGGAACATGAAGATGAAAAAATACAAAAGCGGTGCGCCGTTTGGCTTCAGCCTGCCCCGCAGGCTGCTGGCGCTATTTCTGATTTTTGTATTGGTACTGTACGCAGTGGGCATGGCTGTCGCTATACGGCTTGGCAATAACGCCTTTGCGGAGGTGCGGCGCACATATGAGACACGTGTATCCGCGCTGGCGGACCAGCTGGACGCAGAATTGCAGCGGATACAGAACCAGATTTATTACACGATGCTGCGTGCGGATGTTCAGCATATGGCGCTTGTCACGCCATCGATGTCGTTTCCGGACATTTATAAGAATGTGAGCGCTGTGGCGGAGCTGATGTATGCGCTGCAGAATTCCAGCGGCCTGTTGGAAAAGGCAACCATATATTTTCCCTTGCTCGGCAAATATATCTCCTCAGACGGACGGTTTGAAGCTTTCTCGGATGAAGACCGCCGGTTCCTCACGCAATACAATGAAAACGGAGGGCAGGAAATTGTGGTGGCCACAGAGAAGGGCCTCTGCCTCGTGTCGGACTCCATGCGTATCGCGGGTACGACCCAGGCCGGGAGCACGGAGACTGCCGCCGTTATCCGAGTGGTGCTTTCCAGACGCGCTATTTCAGAATGGTGCGATATATTTTCCGAAGATGGGAAGATATATCTGTATGGGGCACAGTGGCACGATGCCCTTGATTTTCTGTCAACAGGCAATGCTGGCTACAGCCAGCAGGCGGTGAGAGAGGATCTTGCGCAGCTGACGAAGAAGACAGAGGAATCCACAGACGGATACAGCGATGTGGCACAGGTGGACGGCCAGGAAACACTGCGTGTTTTGTGCCGTGTGGGAGGCCGGGGCCTTTGGGTAGCGGGATACATCCGGGCGGGCGCGCTGCAGAGCGCCTCCAGGCCGTTTTCTGTATGGCAGCTGGTACTCACGGCATTTTTACTGCTGGAGGTGGGCGTGTTTTTTTATATCGTGCGCAAACTCATCTCACAGCCCATCAACCGTTTCGCGGGCGAGGTGCAGAATCTGGAAAAGGAAGGGGTTCTCCAGCTTGCGGAAAAGCCGAACAACGATATGGATTTTCTCTATCAAGCTTTCCTGGGCGTCAGCGGCAAACTGAAGGCGGCGCTGGAACAGGCGTATAACAACAAGCTGCTCGTTTATCAGTCTGAGATCAAGTTTCTGCAGGCGCAGGTGAACCCGCATTTCCTTTACAACAGCTTTTATCACCTGTACCGTATGGCGAAAATGGAGGACAATGAGGGCGTTGCAGAGATGAGCCGCCGTCTCAGCTCCTATTACCGCTATATTACACGCAGCGACCAGAACGAGGTTCCCCTCACAATGGAGTATCAGAATATTTCGGATTACACGGAGATACAGACTATCCGTTTCGGGGACAGGATTAAGGTGGAGCTGGAGCCCATCCCACCAGGGTATGAGGCGCTCATGGTGCCACGCTTCGTGCTGCAGCCGCTGTTTGAAAACGCCTATAACCACGGTGTGGAAAAAATCGCGGCGGGGCGCATTCAGCTGCGGTTTGAGCTGCGGCCTGGCGCATTGGTGATCCTTGTGGAGAACAATGGGACCTGTGGTGATGAGGAGCTGCGCGCACTTACTGCATATCTTGAGAGCACAGCACCGGGAGAAAAGCTTACGGCGCTGAAAAATGTGAAGGGGCGCATGAAGCTGCTGGACGGAGATCTGGCAGTTTCACACGGGAGCTTGGGCGGCTTTTGCGCAGAGCTGACGCTGTCCGTCCCTAAGGATCTGACGGCGAATATTGATAAAAATGAGAGAGAGAAGGAGGAGAAGTGAGGTATGCAGACATTGCTGCTCGTGGATGATGAACCCAACATTGTGGAGGGACTGGCCAGCCAGTTCGAACAGCGCTACGGCGATGGCGTGATTGTACTGAAATCTTGTTCGGGACGTCACGCGTTGTCCGTGCTGCAAAACAACAGGGTGGATGTGGTGCTCTCCGACATCCGTATGCCGGACCTCGACGGCCTGGAACTCATTGAGGAAACCGAGCGTCTGTGGCCCCGCACACATTTTGTGCTTCTGAGCGGCTTTGAGGATTTTGATTATATCCACCGGGCGTCCAAATCCACCATTTACCGTGGCTATCTGCTGAAGTCGGAGGGAGACGAAGTGGTAATGGAGAAGGTGGATAAGGAGTTGCGGCTTTGTGCGGAGGAATTGCGGGAGGAGACGCAGCAGGGGCTTCAGCGCGCTTTTCTCCAGCGGGCCGCGCTGGAAAGCGCCCTAAGGGGAGGGGGCTCCTGGCGCGACTATCTGAACCAGACGGCGTCTTTTTCTTTGGCGTTGGACATTGCACGGCCCGTGTTCATGGTGCTGGGAAAAAGCCCGGCCCACGATGCGATGGACGGTATGCAGAGCTTGCAGCTAATCAGTGGTGTGCTGGCGGCACAGGCGCCGGGGCTTTCATTCGAGGCGCTGCTGCCGGAAGAAGGAACACTGGTGTGGCTTTTGCAGGAAAAAGCGCCCACAGCGCGCCCGGGGACGGAAAAATATATTCACGCTCTGTTTGAGACGATTCAACAGCAGATGAGCGATGTTTACGATTGTGCGGTGGGGCTCATCGTGGGAAGTGTTGGTCGCTTTGACGCCATTGTGGAGCAGTATGGGAGGCTGAATAATATCTGGGCGATGGTGGCGCGGGATACGGGCCGCCTTATCATTGTGGATGAGAGCGACTATTCGGAGGCATTGTTGAGCCGTGGGGGACAGGTGTTGCAGGAACAGTTCCAGTTTTCCGCCTTCATCCACCGATTGGGCCAGAATATGCGTGTGGGCACGCCAGAGTCCGTCGAGGCGTTGTTCGGTGAGTATTTTGGAATGGAGTCAGATGGAAAGGCGCTGCTGTATTGTGAACGGCTGCAATCCGAACGATTTCTCACGCTGTTCACACTTCTGCTCACGTTCCTGCGGGAGAACGAGCTGAGCGCTCCTTATGACCGAATGCTGACACGCCTGCTCGACGGTGCCCTGAGAGGAGAAAATCGGGCGATGCCGCAGCACTTTGTGAAGGAGCTGACCGCTCTTTGCAGCGCACTGTGCCGGCAGCGCGCGGAGAATGAGGTACATAACACACAGTCTATTATCAATCGGATCAACCATTATATAGAAGATCATATCGAGGATTACAACCTCTCCCTGACTGAGCTTGCACGTATGACAGGCTTCAACCCCTCTTATCTTTCACGTCTGTACCGTATGCACACAGGCAGAAAACTCTCAGAGCAGATTGATGCTGCTAAGCTGCGCCACGCGCAGGAGCTGATCCTGTCGGGTACGATGGTGAAAAATGTGGCCGAGCGCACAGGCTTTGCGTCGCCGTCCGCCTTTATCCTGTTTTTTAAGCGCAACACGGGAAAGACGCCGCGTCAGTTTTTCGAGGAGAGAACAACCACCCCGATGTCCGCGGCATCAAAAGAGGCCGAAGAGGAGCAGAAGTAAATAGGGCGTTATTTGATGTAAATAGTAATTGATTGAAAATAAACTGTGCGAAAGGTACAATAAAATTATCGAAAGCGCGCTTGAAAATGTTGATTGTGAAAAAGGAGGAGACACTTTGAAAAAGATAAAACTGGGCGCTGTATTGATGGCTGCTCTGATGATGTTATCAATACTCCTAACTGCCTGCTCCGGCGGCGCAAGCAGCTCCACCCCCGTTTCCGAGCCGGCAAGCACGGCCAGTTCATCTGGCTCCACCTCAGCGGCAGAGCCCACAGAGAACGACTGGATGACTCCGTTTGAAGAGACTGTCACCCTTGATGTTGTAGTGGGCTGGGATGCAGACGCTACGGTAAAAGAAGGCACGACACCTGAGACGAACGCATTGGCGGAATTTGCGAAGGATATGCTGAATATCGAGCTGAACTTCCTGTGGATGGTTCCCAATGATCAGTTTGAGGAGCGGCTTGCCCTGCAGATCAGCTCCGGTGAGATTCCCGACATCCTCATGCTGAAGAGCGGTGACTTCTATGAGTTCATGGATAGCGGTTATCTGCGTGACTTGACAGACGCTTATGAGACTTACGCCTGCGAGGAGTTGCGTTATACAGTGGAAGCCTTTGGCCAGGCACCCATTGATTTTTCTTCCCGCGATGGTAAGCTGCTGGGCATCCCGGCACAGCTGGACACTGCCGAGAGCGTGGCGGGCCTGTATTACCGCGCTGACTGGCTGGATGCGCTGGGGATGGAAGAGCCCACCACCGTGGAAGGTGTGAATGAAATGCTCATCGCGCTGGCTGAGCATGGTGCCACCGTGAATGGCGGCAAGGACACAGCCGGCCTCGGTACAACTTCCAGTGTGCTGAACACGAACTTTGCGCTCAGTGCCTATTTTCAGATGTACGGCGCGTATCCTAACAAATGGGTCATGCGCGACGGAAAACTTATGAACGGCATTGTGATGGACGAGATGCTGGATGCGCTCAACGGCTTGAAGACGCTGTACGACAACGGCGCCATCGCTCCGGATTTCGCAACGTGGAACTCCGACCAGTTTGTGGAGCGTGTGGCCTCCAGCCAGGTGGGCGCGGCGTTTGGCACATATTACATTCCCGCATGGCCGCTGAACGAGAGCAAGAACATGACGCCCGAATCCGACTGGGCCGAGATCAATCTCGCCAATCTGGATGGTAAGTCCAACCCTGCCATTAATCAGGTGAGCATTCAGCATTTCAACGTCGTGACAAAGGATGCCCCGGAGAATGCGGAAGAAGCCCTTATCAAGCTGCTGAACCTGTCGCTGGTGGCAAACAGTAACTCTACGTCTGACAAAGCCGTCTTTGAAGGAAAGGATCTGGCGAAAAACGGCGCATCTATATTCTATCTGCCGGTTTATATGTACTATGCCACACCTTGGCACGATTACCGCGAACGCATCTGGAATGCTTATGAGACAAAGGACGATTCCGGTTTGATTACGGACGTCGAGCGCGAGTGGTACGGATATATGTGCGACTGGATGCAGGACGGCAATGAAGCCGAAAACTTGGCCACCGCATGGGGTATGTACGCGAGCCGCCTGACCGAGGATATGGGTATCGGTGTTGGCCTTGCCATACAGGAAAGCGGTACTGGCGAGCAGAGCTACTTCTACGGCCCGGCCACGGCCACAGAGCAGCGTGCGTCCTCCACGCTCACCGATATGGCAGTCTCGTTTATAATCGAATACATCATGGGCCAGAAGACTGAGGCCGACTGGGAAGGCTTCAAGCAGAGCTGGAATAAAATGGGCGGCGAAGCTTGGACCAACGAGGTCAACGAGCAGTACGCCAGCATCACCCAGTGATGTGTGCGCCATTGCCAGTGCGGACATTGACTGACAGCACGAAAAGAGGAGCGGCGGCATTCAGCCGCCGCTCCTCTGCATTTCAAACCTATATACTTCCATAGAAAGAGCGGGTTTTTCATATGGCACAAAAAGCAGTGAAGCCCTTGGGGCTATCCAAAAATAAGGGAATCTTTAGGCGGGAGCTCCCGTTTTATCTGATGCTGATACCGGGCGTTCTGTTCGCGCTTGTGTTTTCCTACGGCCCAATGTTTGGGCTTGTGATGGCGTTTCAGGACTTCACGCCGCTCAAGTCGTTCGAAAATTCGCCGTGGGTGGGACTGCAGAACTTCCGGGATATGCTTGCGCTGCCGACGTTCTGGTCGGTGGTGCGCAATACGTTGGTAATCTCTCTCAGTAAGATAGTACTGCGCCTGTTGGTGCCGCTCGTCATCGCGCTTTTGCTCAATGAGGTAATAAACGAGAAATTCAAGCGCGTAGCACAGTCGGTGTTTTTTCTGCCGTATTTTCTTTCATGGGCCGTTATGGGCGGCATTTTGCGCAGTTTGTTCCAGTATGATGGTATGGTGAACAGTGTGCTTACCTCTCTGGGGATGGAGCGCATCATGTTTCTTGGAAGCAACACCTGGTTCCCCATTATCGTTATCCTTTCCGATGTCTGGAAGGACATGGGCTACAACATGATTATCTTTCTGGCGGCCATCACGAATGTGGATCCGGCGTTGAATGAATCGGCTGCGTTGGACGGTGCGAACCGGTGGCAGCAGATCTGGAACATCACACTTCCTACGATACGGCCCATTGTGGTGATGCTGCTGGTACTCTCGCTGGGGTCGGTACTCAGTGCCGGGTTGGATCAGGTTATGCTGCTGTATAATCCGATGGTGTATGAGAGCGGAGATATCATCGACACGCTGGTCTACCGTCTTGGTCTTGTGAACCATCAGTGGTCGCTCTCGGCGGCGGTTGGCTTGATGAAATCGGTCATATCGTTTATTTTGGTGGTGTTGTCATACCGCGTGGCAACAAAGCGCTTTGACTACCAAGTGTTTTAAAGGGAGGAGGCATTGTTTATGACACGTAAAAAATGGTCGTGGTTCACCATCGTAAACTATGCGGTGCTCTCCCTGTTGATCGTCATATGTCTTGTGCCCATCCTGCATGTTATCGCAACGTCTTTGTCGGAGAGAATCGAGGCTGTGGCGGGCAACGTGGGCATCTGGCCCAAGGGCTTCAATCTGGCGGCGTATCAATATGTAATGGAGGATGCGCAGTTCTGGAAATCGCTCAGCGTGACACTGATGCGAGTAGCCATTGGTGTTCCCATCAATATCATACTTGTAATCCTCACAGCCTATCCACTGTCGAAATCGAACAACCGTTTCCATGGCCGTACATTTTTTTCCTGGTTCTTTGTTTTCACGATGCTGTTCAATGGAGGTATGATACCTGGCTACATTGTCATCAGCAAGCTGGGACTCATCAATTCCATCTGGGCGCTGACGCTGCCTGGGGCGATGAATGTTTCGTATATGATTCTGATGATGAACTTCTTCCGGGGGATCCCCAACGAGATAGAGGAAGCGGCTGTCATTGATGGCGCGAATCAAGCGCAGGTGCTGTTCCGCATCTATCTGCCCATGTCGTTGCCCTCGCTGGCCACGATTATCCTGTTTGCTACTGTGGCGAACTGGAACGTGTGGATGGACGGCTATATGTATATGAATACACCAGACAAGTATCCGTTGCAGACATATCTGGCTACAATTTTGATGGAATCCAAAACCAATGTGGAGGCGCTTATGACGCCGGAGCAGCTGGCGCGATTGTCGCAAATCAGCCAGAAGACCATCGAAGCAGCACAGATCTTCCTGGCGGCTCTGCCCATCATGTGTGTATATCCGTTCCTGCAAAAGTATTACATCAAAGGCATCGTGGTAGGCAGCGTGAAAGGATGATCCCGATGTCATCAACAAAATGGACGCAAATTTTCAATATCGGACAATATCCCTGGGGCGGTCAATACCGCCCTAGGGCATTTGCGGTTGTCCGTGCGACGGAAACAACACTCGAGATCATGCTTTGGTGCGAAGAACCGTTTGTTACGCCTGCCTGTAAAAAGGCAAACGGACCGGTTTATCTGGATAGTTGTCTGGAAGCGTTCATCATGTTTTATCCGCAGTATACAGAGGGCTACATCAATTTTGAGATGAATGCATTGGGAACGCTGTTGCTTCAGTTTGGCGAGGGGAGGCACGACAGACGCTTTTTAAGGCCAGGAGCAGATGCGTTGTTTCCCAAAGTTGTTCCGTTTCAAGCTGCGAGAAAATGGGG
>DBFXIC010000434.1:0-10346 GCA_048455095.1 Anaeromassilibacillus sp. | reverse complement strand
GAACTAAATGAGAAGCGTGGAAGAACGTTTTTGGTCCTATAGGTTACCAGAAACGCTTTACCGAGCGCTATTTACATGCGGCGATATTTTTTGACCTTGCGCAGGTTCTTCTTCTTGCGGTTATAAATTAAAGCAAGAATGACATAAATCAACAGCAGGAGAATGATGATTCCCGCGATTACCAGAAACCACGTGGAGGTAAAGATTGATTTTACCGTATCGGCGGAATGCAACAGCTCGCTGCGCTCCACGGATTCGGCAGCCACCAAATCCACGGTTGCCAAGTCCTGCCCTGCATAGCTCAACGTTGCGGTGCCCACCTTCTGGCCTTTCTTGACGGGGGCCTCTATTTCCTCCGGGACATGCTTGGTGAGAATAATGCTGGAAACGTACACGCTGTCCGGCATGATGGTGGAATAGTTTTTGGCGGGAACCAGCAGCAGCTTATCCTTATTCCATGCGTATTTCAATGTGATTTCACCGACGGAATCCTCGCTATTGAGCACATCTTTCATGCTCAGATTGTTGAATGCCCACTCGTACAGGTTTTTGGAATCGATCATCTCACCACGCGTGGTGATTTTGTTCCCGTTTTCGTCCACGCTGGGGGAGCCCAACGCGACACACATATAGCTGTAGCCGCCCCGTGTGGCGGTGGAGACCAGGCAATATCCCGCCTGGTCGTGGGAACCGGTCTTGATGCCGCGCGCATAGCGGTAGTAAAGGCTTGGGTCCAGATTCGGGTCGATCAGCCGGTTCGTGGTCACCAGCGTGCGCTGCTGGCCCGCGTCCGGTCCTCCGGCAGGAGTATAGGTATAGCGTGTCTGGTCGCAGATGTCCGTGAAATGCGGCAGGGACATCGCGTATTTCGTGATGATATAGAGATCGTGCGCCGTTGTGTAGTGATTGTCGTCGTGCAGGCCGTGTGGGTTCATAAAATGCGTATCCTTACAACCGAGCTCCTGTGCTTTCTGATTCATCAATTCGACAAAAGCGTCCGAATTGCCGTTGCCAATGTAGTCCGCCAGCACCAGCGCTGCGTCGTTGCCCGAGGGGACCATCATGCAATTGAGCAACTGCATCACCGTGAGTACATCGTTTTCCTTGATGCCGGAGAGAGAGCTGCCCGTGCCGAGCAGGCGGTCGACCACTTCCTTTGTCACCGTGACTTGGGTATTTTCCAGATCCTGAATCTGTTCGCTTACAACAATAAAGGTCATAATCTTTGTGGTGGAGGCCGGTGCGCGCCGGGCGTCAGCATTCTTTTCAAAAACGATGGTATCCGTGTCCAGATTGACCAGCTCGATCGCTGCGGAATAGGTGTCGAAGTCGATGTTGAAGGTGGCGGCGCTCGCCGGGACAGTCGGCAGAATCCAGCACAGCGCCAAAAACAGACACAGGATGGGAAAGAGCTTTTTTTTCATGGAACTTTTTCCTCCAATGTGATATGATTATAAAATGTATAGCAAAACCATGCAGGACGAATGCATGCTTTGCCGCATAAAATAGCCTTATAAAAGTATACCAGCTATTGGGCAAAAGATAAAGGCTGATGAAAAAATCTTTACAATTGGCATTTTGGAGATCGGTCAAAGGAGGGAAACTCTTTGCTTTATATCACAGGGAATATACATGGAGAGATGGCGCGCTTTGAGGACGCCCGCATGCGTAAATTAAAAAAAGGCGATACATTGATCGTCTGTGGGGATTTTGGGTTCCTTTGGGATGGCGGCCAAAAAGAAGAAAAGAATCTAAAGAAGCTTGGCAGTAAAAAGTATCGTATCCTGTTTGTGGATGGCACACATGAGAACTTTGATTTGCTGGAAAAGTATCCCATCACGGAGTGGAACGGCGGAAAAGTGCAGCAGATCAGCGGAAATCTTTATCATCTGATGCGCGGACAGGTTTACGAGCTGGAAGGAAAAAAGCTATTCACCTTTGGAGGCGGCGAGAGCGCGGAAAAGCAGATGTACATAGATGCGGGAAAATGGTGGGAACAGGAGATGCCCGGCCTGGAGGAGATGCGCGCCGCGGTGGACAGCCTGCGCGCCCACGATTTTCAGGTGGACTATATCCTCACGCATGAGCCTGCGCCGGGGATGCCGGCGCACAAGGTCAATCCAAAGGATAGCACCAACCAGTTGGATGCGTTTTTCGACGAGCTGGTCAAACGGGTCCAATACGATAAATGGTTCTTCGGTTCTCTTCACATCGACCGTAAGATCACGGCCAAGACATACGCCGTGTTCAACGAGGTTGTGCCGCTATGAAGATTCTGCATACCTCCGACTGGCATCTGGGAAAGATGCTCTTTGGACGTTCCTTATTGGAAGATCAAGCGGATTTTATCGACCGGGTGTTCCTGCCCCTTGTGGAGCGGGAGCACCCCGATTTGATTCTGCTGGCAGGCGACGTATTTGACCGGCAGATCGCGCCTACGGAGGCCATTCGCCTGTTTGACCGCTTTGTAGCGGAAACCCACCGGCTCGGCGTACCGCTTGCGGTCATCAGCGGCAACCACGATGGGGCCGACCGCATGACCCTGGGTGCACCGCTCCTGCGTCAGAGCGGTGTGACAATCGCCACAAAGCTCGAGGACGCGCTGGTCCCGGTGCGGCTTCCCGGGCCAGTCAATTGCTATCTGCTGCCGTATTTTGAGCCTTTGCAGGCGCGGCAGTTCTTGGGCGAAGAGGTGCGCGGTTTCCAGGAGGCATATCGCGCGATGTTGGACAAGATCCGTGAGCGCTTCGAACCGGGTGCGGTCAATATTCTGGCGGCGCACTGTTTTGTGATGGGAGGCGAGACGTCTGCCTCCGAGAGCCCCACGTTTGTCGGTGGCAGCTCGGAGGTCAGCCCGTCTTGTTTCGAGGGCTTCTCCTATGTGGCCCTGGGACACCTGCATCGGCCGCAGCGGGCGGGAAAGAACGGCCGCTATGCGGGTTCTCCGCTCAAATATTCATTTGACGAAGTCGGACATCAAAAGTCCATCGCGCTGGTATGCCTGCAAGATGGGCAGCTCCGGATAGAACAGATTCCCGTGACGCCCCTACGCGATCTGCGTACCATCTCCGGCACCATGGAACAGCTTTTGGAATTGGGAAAAGACCATCCCAGCGAGGACTATCTGTATGTCGAGCTGTTGGACGAGTCCCCCGTATATATGCCGATGGACCGGCTGCGCCCGTATTTCCCGAACCTGCTGGGGATCAATTCCCAGTGGCTTTCGCGCGCCGGGACAGGGAAAAATGCAGGCCTGCGGGAACAGCTTCTCCACCACAAAACGGACGATGCTGCAATCTTTGGATCGTTTTTACAGCAGATTTGCGGCATGGAGGCGGACGAAGTGGATCGTGCGCTCTTTTTACAGGCAATGCATGGAAAGGGGGAAGAAGAATGAAGCCGGTTTCCGTGACCATGCAGGCCTTTGGTTCCTATTTAAAGCGCACCACAGTGGATTTTTGCGCGCTGGGGGACAATCCCATCTTCCTGATTACGGGCGCGACCGGCGGAGGAAAGACGACGATTCTCGACGCGATGTGTTTTGCACTTTACTGTAAGGCGACCGGCGGCCGCCGAAGCTGGGGCAGCATGCGCAGCGCCAATGCACCGAGGGATGCGGAAACCATGGTGGACTTTGTCTTTCAGCTGGCCGGGCAGACTTATCGCTTCATGCGCTCCCAGTCGCAGTATGAGGCGCGTGGAACCGGTGCGCTCAAGACTAAGGAAACGCACGCCTGCTACCAAATGGAGGACGGGGAATGGTCCCTATTGCTCGCCGGAGCAGAGTCACGCGTCCGGGAGAAAGCGGAGGAGATTTTGGGCCTGTCCTGCGAACAGTTCTCCCAGGTAATCGTGCTGCCGCAGGGTGAGTTTTTAAGGCTGCTTTTGTCCAGCTCCCGGGACAAGGCGCAGATGTTCCAGACCTTGTTCGCCACCGGACGTTGGGAGCGCGCTACGCGCAATTTAAAGGAGATGGCTGCAGATCTCAACAGGCAGGCGGGCGAATTGGAAGCGGCAAAACGTTCCATCCTGGAGCGTGAGGGCGTGGAAACCCTGCCGCAGTTGGAAGAACGGGGAATACTCCTGCGCAAGGAGTGGTCACAGGCAAAGGCAGCCCGGGAGGAGGCGGAGACCGCGCTGCAGAAGCAGAACGCCGCGTTGCGAACGGCGGAAGCGCTGGCGGAGCGCTTTGCCTCTTTGGAGCAACAGCGCGCCCGGTTGAACAGCTTGGAGCAGCGGCGCCAGGAGATGACGGAAAACCGTTCCCGCTTGGCAAAGGCCCGGCGCGCAGCGGGGGTTTATCCCTATTTTACCGCGTTTCAGGCGGCGCAAAAGGAAGCGCCGGTCAAGCAGCGCGCATGGGAAACGGCGAAGCAGCGCCTTGCTTTGGCACAGGCGGAGCAAAGGGCCGCGCAGGAGCAGCTGCCCGCGGCGGAGCAGTACCGTGCGGAACTCCCGGATTTGGCGAAGAAGGAAGCGCAGCTGCAGGCCGCGCGGGAGAACGCACGCAAGTTACAGGATGTCCAAAAGCGACGGTTGGAGGGTGCCGGCCGGATGGAAGTGCTGGAAAAACAGCGCAATGAAGCACAGATGCGGCTCCAAACGGCGGAACGCCAGCTTGCAGATGGCAATGTGTATATTGAGAACGCGCAGAGGCAGGCGGACGCTCTACCGGAGTTGCTGGAAAGGGTGCAGTGCCTGATGGATGAGGATACGGCCGCGGCGGTGGCAAGCCGTTTACAGGAGGGAAGCCCTTGCCCGGTGTGCGGCTCCGTGCACCATCCGCACCCGGCACAGCCGAGCAAACGTTTAAAAGAAGCCCAAGAGACATTGGAGAGGGCACGCAAGGCGGCAGACATGCTGAAAAGCGCGCGTAAGCGCTTGGAAGAGCGCCGTATGCAGCGGGAAACAGCGCGGGAAGCACTTTCCCTGTGTGGAGAAAAAATCGCCTCCCTGCGCAGTGAGCAGGAGGCATGGGTATCCATGGAGCGCGAGCTGTTGGACAAGCTGGGGGACTTGCACGGGATTGCAGAGATCGACCGGCGGCTTGCGGAGGTGCGCACCTTGACGGCCCGGAATGTTGAAGCGGCCAAACGCATTGAAGAGCGCGCCAGCGCGTCCGGAAGCGCGCAGGCGGCGGCAAAGGCCGCCATGGAGGGCGCAGTGCAGGCGTTCCAGGAAGCGCAGGCAGCGGCAGCCGCTGCCGAAGAACGACTGCGGCAGGCGCTGGCGGAATCCGGCCTGGAACAGCATGTGGATTACGCGGCCATGCTGCTTTCCCCAGAACAGACGGCGGCGCTGGAGCAGGCCTTACAGGCCTACGATACGGCGGTGGAGAGCGCCCGGCAGCAGACAGAGCTGTTGCAGCAGGAGCTGTCCGGCAGAGAGAAGCCGGATTTGGAAGCGCAAAGAAATGCGCAGAAAGACGCGCAGGAGGCCGCCGCACAGGCGGCACAGAAGGTCGGCGCTTTGGAACAGACAACACGGGCCGCGGAGAAATCCCTAGCCCGGTTGCGCACGTTGGAGGAAAAAGGAAAAAAGCTGGAGGAATCCTATGGCCGCACCAATCGCTTGGCGATGCTCCTTTCCGGAAAAAATGCGCTCAAGGTGCCGCTACATCAGTTCGTTTTGGGCGTGATGCTGGACGACATCCTTTCCTCTGCCAACCAGTTTTTCGCCACGCTGAGCACAGGGCGGTACAGCCTCAGCCGCGTGGTGGGCGCCACGGGCGGCAACGCGCTGGGAGGCTTGGATTTGGAGGTGTTTGACGCCTACACCGGTGGCGCGCGCGCCGTGGAGACGCTCTCTGGCGGGGAGCTCTTCCTCGCCTCTCTGTCGCTGGCTTTCGGCCTTTCCGATGTGGTACAGAGTTATTCCGGCGGGGTGCATTTGGATTCCCTTTTTATTGACGAGGGATTCGGCTCGCTGGATCAGGAGACGCTGGATACCGCTATGAAAGCGCTGGCACAATTGCAGGATATGGGGCGGACCATCGGCATCATTTCGCATGTGAGCGAGCTGAAAAACCGCATTGCGGCGCAGATTGTGGTCGGGAAGGATCCGGACGGTAGCAGTACGGCGATAGTTCGCCTTTCGTAAACAGATTAAAAATCGCGCAAAAATCCCCTTGAACGCGGCAGAAGCGCGCCAAGGGGATTTTTTGATGGCGTTTTGTTAGAATGCCGTCCCATTGGTTTGACCATAGCCCTAAATACACAACCTATAGGATGGAGAAGAGGGACTTTTATATCCGGGTGATTTGCAATGAAGAGTGGACAGACGGTTTTGCGATTTATCCACTTCTTTGGCCGGACGTTAAAGCACCTGTTTTACCGCCAAAGAGCAGAAAGTCCGCTTATATTGCGATTCCTTAAAAAGGTCAGCCGCCTGCCAGCGTCTGAAAAAGCTGATTGATTTCCGCACGCAGGCCGCGGTGCTCCGGCTGTTCCAGGGCAAAATCCGCAGATAGGATTTCCCGCGCAGCCTCCTGCGCCTGTTTGAGCGTCTCCATGTCCTGCGCCATATCTGCGATCTTCAGATCGGGCAAACCGTGCTGCCGGGAGCCAAAAAAATCGCCCGGCCCACGAAGATGGAGATCTTCGTCTGCGATTTCAAAGCCATTGGAGGTGCGGCACATCACCTGCAGCCGCGCGAGCGCCTCTTCGTTTTGCGCATCGGAGAGAAGGATACAGGTGGACTTATGCTTGCCACGCCCAACACGCCCCCGCAGCTGATGGAGCTGGGAAAGGCCGTACCGTTCCGCATTTTCGATCAGCATGACGACAGCGTTCGGTACGTCCACGCCCACCTCCACAACGGTGGTGGAAACGAGCATGTCGATCTGCCCCGCGGCAAAATCGGCCATGACCGCTTCCTTTTCTTTTGCCTTCATGCGGCCGTGCAGCATGCCGATGCGGCACCCTGGCATCCATTCCGTGCGCAGCTTCTCCGCGTACTGGGTGACCGCCGCCATATCGTTTTCGCCTTCCTCGATGGTCGGGCAGATGATATAGCATTGCAGTCCCTGGTCGATGTGCTTTTGCATATAGCGAAAGGCACGGATGCGCTTGGAACTGTCGATGGCATAGGTTTCGATCTTCTGGCGTCCGGGGGGCAGTTCATCCAGTACGGAGAGATCGAGGTCGCCGTAGATCATCAGTGCAAGCGTGCGGGGAATGGGGGTGGCGCTCATGACCAGCAGATGCGGGTTGTCGCCTTTGGAGGCCAACGCCGCGCGCTGTGCTACGCCGAAGCGATGCTGCTCGTCCGTGACCACGAGGCCGAGTTTCTGAAAAGACACGCCCTCGGACAGGAGCGCGTGTGTGCCGATGACAAAACGGATTTCACCGTTCTGCAATTGCTCCGCCAGTTTCTTCTTCTTGCTGGGCGAGAGGGAACCGGTTAAAAGCGCGATAGGGATGCCGGTGGGCGCAAACATGCGGGAGAGCGTCTCATAGTGCTGGCGTGCCAAAATTTCCGTGGGAGCCATCAACGCAGCTTGCATGCCGTTTTCCACCACACAGTAGCACAACGCGGCAGCCACAGCCGTTTTGCCGGAGCCGACATCCCCCTGCACAAGGCGGTTCATCGGACAGCCGCCCATCATGTCGTGCATCGCCTCCTGAATGGTCCGTTTTTGGGCGTTGGTGGGGGTGAAGGGGAGCAGGCGATAGAACTCCTCCGTATAGTCTTTGGCGAGGCGGAGCGCGCTCTGTTCCCGCTCCCGGCTCTTCATGCGCAAAAGACCGAGCTGGAGGATCAGCAGTTCTTCGAAGATCATGCGGCGGCGCGCCTCCCGCAAATCTTCCATTGTGCGGGGAAAATGGATTTCCTCCAAGGCGTCCCGCAGCGGCAAAAGCCGGTGCTGGGCCCGCAGTTCTTCCGGAATGGGATCGCGCAGATTGCTGGGAAGGAGCAGGAAGGCGTTTTTGACCGCATTGGCGATTATACGGGAGCTGAGCCCCTGCGTCTGCCGGTAGATGGGGATGATCGGTGGGCAGGATGCGGCGGGGTAGAACTCTGGGGAAAGCATCCCACGCTTCAAAAAATTGGCGGATACTTTTCCGTAAAACAGGTACGTTTCCCCTTCGATCAGTCGATCCTTGACATACGGGTTGTTGAAAAACGTGATTTCTATGTCATTTTCGCCGTCAGTGGCGCGGCATTTGCACAGCAGCATGCCGCCGCGCACGCGTGTTTCCACCGGAGGGCGATACAGCGTGGCGCGCACCGCGCAGGGCTCGTTCAGCGGCGCCTGGCGGATAGGAACGGGATGCGTCATGTCCTCGTATGCGCGGGGATACAGGCGGAGTAATGCTCCAACACTCGCGGCGCCGATCTTTTCAAAGAGTTTGGCACGCTTTGGTCCAACGCCCTTCAGTTCTCGGATTGGCATGTGAAATAAGGAAATCTCTTCCGCCTCCTTCCCTATGAAAATAGAATCAACAAAAGCCGGATTGCTCCGGCTTTTGAATCTTGTTTATTTTTAGATTTTTCTTGCGCTTTGACAGACTGCTAAGAGCAATCCAAATGGTTCTTTAAAAATCTCTGTGACAACTGTACGTGCAGATTCCCCGCTTATTCGACGGAAATGATGAAATAATAGACGGGCTGGCCGCCGTTGACCAGAGTAACTTCAATGTCGTTGCTAATTTTGGATTTGATGCGGTTATAGGCGTCGTTTGCTTGGGCTTCCGTAATGTCCTCGCCATAGATGATTGTGATAAAGGAGGTGCTGCGGTTCACCATGGAGCGCGTCAGTTTGCTGCAGGTGTGCACGATGTCCTTTTCAATCAAATCCATTTTGCCATTGCGCAGGCCCAGGATATCCCCCTCGCGGATCTTATGCCCGCCGTACTCGGAATCACGCGCGGCAAACGTCACTGTGCCGGTCGCCACATTTCCTGCGGCCTCCATCATGGACACCGCGTTCTGCTCCGTGGAAACGTCCGGGTCATAAGCCAGCATGGCGGAGAGCCCCTGCGGGATGGTGCGCGTCGGCAGCACGATGACCTTGCGGTCCTTGACAAGCGGGACCGTCTGTTCCGCCGCCATGATAATGTTCTTGTTGTTGGGCAGGACCATAACGGTCTTTGCCGGAGTAGCCAGGACTGCTTCCAAAATATCATTTGTACTGGGGTTCATCGTCTGGCCGCCGCTCACCACGTGGGTGCATCCCAGATCCGTAAAAAGCGTTTTCAAACCGTCGCCCACTGCCACGGCTACAAAGCCGATTTCCTCCGTGGGCTCCACCGGCGCCAGCGGTTTCTTCTCCGCAACTGCCTTGGCTTTTGCGGCCTCGTTGGCTTCGGCAGCCTTGCGGTGCTGTTCCTTCATATTCTCAATTTTGACCGTGAGAAGCTGGCCGAACACCAAAGCCGCCTGTAGGGCATTTCCGGGCTCTTCCGTGTGGACATGTACCTTGATGATCTCTTCGTCGTCCACAACGACCACGCAATCGCCGATGCCCTCCAGATACTGGCGGAGGTCCTGCGGGTCCTTTTTACACTCTGCATCGCGTCCCACAATAAACTCGGTGCAGTAGGTAAAATGGATCTCCTGATCGAATTCCGCCGCCGCATTGCGGAAGAATTCGTCTGTGCTCAGATTGGAGGACGGCGCAGGTGCTTCGTTGACAATGATCTTATGATCTTTGAATACGGACATCATACCGTCAAAGATATGGCACAGGCCCTTGCCGCCTGCGTCCACCACGCCAGCCTTTTTCAGTACGGGGAGCAGTTCGGGCGTTTCTTCCAGCGCTTCCGCCGCACCCTTACAGATGGCGCTCCACACATAGACCGGGTCGTTATCGATCTCCGCCGCCGCTTTGCCCTTTTCACAGGCGACGCGGGAGACCGTCAGAATCGTGCCCTCCGTCGGTTTCATGACTGCCTTGTATGCAGCTTCTACGCCCATGCCAAGCGCATTTGCCAGGTCGGCGCCGCTGATCTGATCGCAATCTGCTACGCCCTTGGAGAAGCCGCGGAACAGCAGGGAAAGAATGACGCCGGAATTTCCTCTGGCGCCACGCAAAAGAGCGGAAGCCGCCTTGTGTGCGATTTCACCAGCGCTGCCTTCCGCGTTTTCCAGTTCCCGCGCGGCCGCGCCCATCGTCATACTCATATTGGTTCCGGTGTCACCATCCGGCACGGGGAAAATATTTAATTCATCTACAGAAGTTTTATGCTTTGCGATATTGTTTGCGCCAGAGATCATGGCGTCTCTCAGTTCGGTTCCATTTATCACTGCGAACACTCCCTTGGTAACATTTTGAAAAACCACGGCTGTGCTTTTTCTCTTGTTTTTACACTTCCTGCTTGAGATTGATTTATGAGATTTTATTT
>DBFXIC010000433.1:0-2622 GCA_048455095.1 Anaeromassilibacillus sp. | reverse complement strand
CCAAACCTCCCCAAATGGGTTTTTAGACAACCTAAGAGGTTGCCGCAGTTTTGGCTGCGGCAACCTCTTTTGGGTTCCGGATTTCCTGTCAGGACTTCCGGATGGTTTCCGTTTCTCCGTCAGATATGGAAGAATACGCTGAACCAGCTCGGAGCGTGATAAATGATGTAGCCCGCGGGGCCCACGAAGGACCAACCCAGAAGCAGGCCGGTAGTAAAGGCGCCCACCCATACGCTGCCCGTGACCTTGTACAGTCTGCGGGAGAGGTAGACCGTGACGGGAACTGCCAGCAGGAACTGATAGGTGAACTGCCAGTTGCTGAACATGGCGCCGCCGGCATGCAGCACGAGGATGTTGATCAGGGCGACCAGCCAGATGCCGACCGAGCTGAACAGCACGGTCAGCAGCTCATCCAGCCACTCCGGCATATCGGTGCGGCGGTGGTAGTTCATCATCGCGCCGCCGATCACCAGTTGCACAAACGTGAACGCCATCGTCAGCAGGACATACCACCAGTGCTCGACCTTGAGCTCGTCAAAGGCGAACATCCACATTCTGTAATCCTGATTGAAGAGATACTTGATCAGGTCCAGCGTGGCATAGCCCGCAAGCACCAGGATGAAGGAAAGCAGCAGCGATTTGAGCACGCCCTTCCAGCCCAGGCCGATGTTGAGCTGCGGGAGATTCGTGTTTCCATAGCGTTTCTTGTCAATCGCGCAGCACACCGCCAGCTCGATCAGCGAGACCGCGGCAAACAGGCCCAGGAAGATCGGCGCGAGCCAGAACGCGGGCCACAGCGGGAAGAAGTCGCTGCTGTAAAGCGTTGGTGCCATGATGTTGTCGTTGATCCACAGGATGATCAGGAAGCTGACAACCAGCGAGATGACGCTGATGATCCAGTAGCGCTTCTTGGAGAAGACGCGGCCGTTGGGCGCATTTTTGCCCACGCAGGCGGCAAAGAACGACGTCTTGCAAAGGATCGCCGCCAGCGGCACCAGCATGGCCAGCATGGCGCACATCGCCAGGAAGTTGAAGATTTCCCGCAGCACAAACACGGAGTTGGTCGCTTCCAGAGGCTGGGTTTCCGGGTCGCTCAGGTCGCCGCAGTTGTACTGTAGCGTCTGGGTCATAAACACCACGGCGTCGGAGGTTGTGGCCACAGAGAAGAAGTTCTTGCTGTGCGTCTCGCGGTTATAGGTGACGAAACGGGCCTGACGGTTATCCATGGCCGCCTTCATCTCGGCGTTGTCGGCCACGGAATCGTCGATCGTGCCGACTACCGTGCTCTTCTGCGCCAGATCGTCCGTCGCATACCAGGTGTCGGTGGCAATCTCACCGGTCATGTACAGCCCGTCCAGGCCGTAGTCGCTGGTCACATACGCCATCGAGTCGTACGTGCCGCTCATGGTGCCGGCATTCACCTGGCAGTTGCGCTTCACGGTGTACCCCGCGACGGTGACCTCCTTGCGCGGCATGATGCGGCTGCCGGGGGTGCCGATCACCAGCACGGAGCAGATGCGGGTGTCAAACCATTCCTTCTTCTCCGCCCGGAGGTACTCGTAATACGCGAGCTGGTCCTCGCTCAAGCGGGCCTTGGCCAGTTCGTCGGCGTCCATGAGGATTTCTTCCTCGGTGAAGGTCTGGCCGAACGTGTCGTAGAGGACATTGATCATCAGGTCGTTGAAGGTCAGATAGCTGTCATCCAGCATGGTGGCAAATTCCGCCTTCATGGAGCCCATCGAATGACCCGCAATGCCGATTCTCGTCTGGTCAACGAACTGGAACGTCCGCAGGAATTCCACCGCGTCCAGCACGCCGCAGGAGGAACCGAAGGAATTGTACCCGTCCACGCCCTGATCGTATTCGTCGTAGGGAGGCATTTCGCTGCCGCTCGTGCCGTATGCGTTGACGTTGAACACGACAAATTCACGGCGGGCAAGCTCTTCGGCAATGCCCTTGTAATTGCCCTTGTTGACGCCGCCTCCGTGAACCACCACCCCCGCCGGCAGCTTGTCCTCGTCGCTCACACCGGCGGGATAGTACAGATCGCCTTCCAGCTTTGCCCCGCGCGCGTCAATGGTTATCTTCTGCACCTTGATGTGCCCGCCACTCGTGGTGATCTGCTGCGCGCAGAAGCTGAAAACCAGGATCGCTGCTACCAGAATCAGAAACAGGTGCCAGCAGCCGGCTTTCGTTTTAAGGGTCAGCCAGTTCTTCTTTTCCATTTTCAACCCTTCCCTTTTGCTTGCTCTCCGGATGCGCGATTTATGCATCCTTTTGCACCTATTATACATTCCGCAGAATATATCGTTAATATATTTGGAATAGAAAGATTGACAAATTTCATGCAAATCGTTATAATAGGCACGTAGGCTGTACTTTTTGACCGAATGCTTCCATTTTGATACTTTCATGCCAAAGAAGGGAATATGCATGGATAATGAATGGATGGGAAGATACCGCCCGCTGGTCGCCGCCCTTGTGCGGCACGTCAACGTGATCAGCAAGCTCAA
The DNA here is from genome assembly GCA_048455095.1 of Anaeromassilibacillus sp. Classification (GTDB taxonomy): domain Bacteria; phylum Bacillota; class Clostridia; order Oscillospirales; family Acutalibacteraceae; genus Anaeromassilibacillus. The sequence continues at coordinate 109 of DBFXIC010000433.1, read as the reverse complement.
TGAGGACTTCCGCATTGAAATCGGCGACGGCGTCTCTATCGACCGGCTTTCGTGGCAGATTATAGAATACTTCGTGGAGCATTCCGACAACACCTACAACATGATCGAC
>DBFXIC010000432.1:0-4152 GCA_048455095.1 Anaeromassilibacillus sp. | reverse complement strand
GTACTGGATGACGGACTGTTCCTCGCCTGTGATACAAATTTAAAACACAAGGCGGTTATGCGGTCCAACCTTTCCTCTGCTGTAGCAGGCGGCGAAGGTCTATTTAATTTGAGTTTAAATGGCAGTGGTACTTTTTGTATTGAGGCTGATTGTCCGCGGGAAGAATTGATTGAGATCACGTTAAATAACGACGTTCTAAAGATAGACGGCAACTATGCCATTGCCTGGAGCGGAAGCCTGAATTTCACTGTGGAGCGCTCTGGCAAAAGCCTTATCGGGTCTGCGGCCTCCGGCGAAGGACTGGTGAATGTCTATCGCGGAAGCGGCAAAGTATTGATGATGCCTACTGCCAAAATGCCCAACGTCTAAGTCCTTCCCTACAATATATGAATTTTGAATCTTCACGCATTTGGTTTCCTCCTAAAAGGGATTCATCTGTATCTTTAAGGATTATCTACAGAGAACATCATACAAAGAGTTCATCCTATCTCTTTAAAATCAGAATAAGGGATCGTCTTTTGACGGTTCCTTATTTTTCTATCTTCTACTTTTATATTCGCTCTTCACATATCAATTTTCGCATCTTCACTATATAGAAGAAATTCCACTTTCCTTCCAATTATTTGTCTTCTACCGCGAACGTGTAAAAATTCTTCACTTTATTGTGATAATTGATATTTTATGCTACCATATAAACAAATGGAAAAATTTTGGAGGGAAAAATTGTGTATTGTCCAAATTGCGGCGCAAATGTTGGAAGCGCAAAATTCTGTCCGAACTGTGGGACTGCCATGAACCAGCCCTTGGCACAAAAACCAGACAGTTCTGCGTTTTCATCCTCTTCCCCTACTTCATCTTCAAGCCCAATTTCATCCCAGAATTCGTCCTCGTCCACACCTCCGTCCCACTATCAGACGCCCACTTCGTCAAATGGAGGGAAAAGGGGCTGCTTGATTGCCGGGATTCTGATTGCAATCTTTTTAGTTGTATTTGCAATCGTGTCTGTTATGATCCTTTCGCATCTCAGCCGTGTGGTCATTGCGCAGGAACCACATACCACATCGCAGACCTCGCAACCCACTGTTTCGAAAAGTACAGAATCTCCATCTGCCGATCCGGAAGAATCGGCCTTAGTTGCATCCGAAAAAGCGTCCGGGGAATCTCCGGATGAAGAACTGCCATCGGTGCAAGAACCCTATAGCGCGGAACTCGGCAGTGGGCATTATACGGCCGGCATCGATATTCCTGCGGGTACCTATCAGCTTACGGCAGTTAAAGGAAGAGGCAATGTGATGTCGTCCAACATGTTTTCCGGCGGCATTAATGCAATTATGGGAATTTCAGATAGCGACCTGTATATCAAAGAATTCAAAAATCTAAAACTTCCAGCTGGGGAAACCTTAAGTATTTCCGGCGTAGTCGTCAAAATGGAATCCGATCATGCGGATACAGGTGGCATGAAGGCCCGTGAAAATGATACGGCCAAAGAAGTTACCCTGTCCAATGGGCATTACATCGCCGGGACAGATTTTGAAGCTGGCACCTATGACATTACGTTGGTCAAGGGAAACGGGAATGTGATGTCCGACAATATGTTTCAGGGCGGGCTGAACGTCATCATGGGCGACAGAGACAACGATATGTATATTCAGAGCTTTCAAAATGCTGTTTTTGATGCAGGAAACGAATTGACCATTTCAGGATGTACGATCAAGCTCACTCCGAGTGAATGATACATAGTACAAATAAAAACGGCGATATGCTTCTCAAAAGGAAGGTATATCGCCGTTTTTCATTTTTAGAGAGCGCTGATCGTATCGACGATAGACATCTTTTGAATCCGTTTTGCGGGGCCATACACAGCAAACATCGCAGAAAGGATCACAATCGCCACAATGATGACAAGCATTTCTATGGGAACGCTCCATGGATCTCCCCAGTGGAATGTGACCAGTTTACTGAACAGGAACTGATGGAGCGGCAACCCAAACGCACACCCAACAACACATCCGACCAACGCATAGGAGGCCGTTTCAGCAGCAATCATCTTGATTAACTGGTAATCGCTCATTCCAATTGCCCGAAGCGCGCCGTATTGTTTCATCCGTGCAGAAACGCTCATGGAAATACTGTTCACAATGTTGAATACAGCGATCAGTGCAATGAACACCAGAAATCCGTAGACAAAAAGTGTAAATGCATAATAGATACCCCGAGTCTCGTCGTTGCTTGAACGACGGTCTGAGAAAGTAAAAGCAGAGCCGGCCTGCTGTCGGATTGCATTCACATCAGCCTCCGTCGCTGCTTTTGAAAGCTGGATGTCAATAATGGTATAGTTGGTCTGAGCGGTCAATTGCCGGAAAGTCGCTTCCGAACAGATGACAGTCCCCTTTCCTGCGATTGAGGTAAATGGGCTTATCGAGAGTTCGCCAACAATATGCAGCTTATTTGACATCCCCTCATAATCCATATCAACCGTGTCCCCTACTTGTAAGAAACGCTGCGTCTGGTGAACGATTAAGGCGGCGCCTGGATCCTGCTCAATAGATTCCAAAGAACCTTCCAGCAAGGTATCTTTGGCCCAATTAAATTGATGCTCCTCGTAGGAAACCAAATCAATCAGCATGCTTTGGCCGTTTACCTCGATCGGGAGATCATAGGCAAACATCCGGCCATAGACACGCTCTATTGCTGGATTTCCCTGAAATGTTGTCAGAAGCGCAGGATCAATTGAACAGGTGTTGTTAGGAGTGATAATGGAGAGATCCGGCGTCCACGGTTTCAACGGCGTGATCGCGTGCTCTGAAAAATCCAGCGTAGCGGAAAACGATAAAAACAGAATAATACTGAGAGAAAAGGAACCGACCATTAAGAGAAAATTTTTCTTGTTGGACGTTGCATGATGGATGCCGAGCGCCGTATCCACTTTTAAAAATCCCGTGTGGGCTGCACGGCGGACAGGCGTAGACGCATTGGCATTCCCGGAGACAGCCGTAAGGGGCGAAACGCGGGCTGCTCTTTTGGCAGGAGACCGGGCTGCCAGCAAAACCGTCAAAAGACCAAGAATCACTCCCGATACAATTCCTATTGCGCTTACATCAAAGGCTGGCATCTCCCCAAAATAATTGGGGCTGAGGTACCGGAGGAATGCGCAAAGGATCCATACGGAAACCACTCCCAATAAAACGCCCACTGGAATGGCCAGTTTGCACCATCCCAGCGCTTCTCTTCTCACCAGGCGCATAATCTGTTTCGGCGTTGCACCGATACAGCGCATCATACCGAAAAATTCTGTGCGCTGGGCCACATTGCTGTTCAGGCTACTGGTAATCATCAGGATTCCAGCGGTCATCACCAGCAAAAATAGCGCAAAAGCAGATCCATAGATTTGAAGCATGAAAGGATCTTTGCTTTGCCCCAACATCCCAAGCACCTTTATATTCTGGGATATTTGATCGTTGGACAGATGATACTGTGCTGCAATATCGGAAATAGCCTTTTGTATATTGCATTTGGTGGAAAAACGCACATAGAACACACTGTCATAATCCGCCGGTTTTCCCGCTGTGACGCCCGGATAAATCTCCCGAAATTCCTGCATCGATAGAAAAACACCGAAGAAATCCTCTTTCATCAGCATTGCGCTATTGGATGCAAAACCCGATACCACAAATTCCAGCGGTTCTCCGCCCTCTACATCTACAGTAAAAGAATCGCCAATCTGGATATTCAAAACCGTCTTTGCATTTTCTGAGAGAAGCGCTTCATTGTCCCCTGCAGGATATTTTCCCTCTGTAATCGTTGTCCCAGGAAACAGATTTCCCAGCATACTTTCATCCAATCCACAGATAGCCGTCTTCTTTCCGGATAACGTATAGCCGTCTTGCCCGCGATAATTCAGGACGCTGTACCAGGACGAAGCCTCTATCTCCGGACGCGTGGCAATCCGCTTTGCATCCTGTTCCTCTATTTTTTTGAATACTACGTGCCAGTTTCCATCGTCCTTGTATGCCTGCATTTTCTCGCTACGGATAAACATGTCAGCCATTCCAAAAATAACCGTTACCAGGAACACTGCTAGAATAATGCAAATTAATGACATTCGGTTTTGCCTTTTGTGGACTTTTGCGAAGATGGATGCGAGATCAAGAT
>DBFXIC010000431.1:0-2506 GCA_048455095.1 Anaeromassilibacillus sp. | reverse complement strand
AGTTCAATGGCGCCGACTTCCAACCTTGACATTTTGATCAGGCTGTCCATCAGCCATCCCAGCTTTTCCGAGCCGGCTTTTATACGGGTAAAAAACTCCCGCTGTTCTCCGCTGGAAAGATTGCCCTCCAGCAGTAAATCGATATACATAGAGATGCTGGAAAGCGGCGTTTTCATCTGATGAGACATATCAGACAGTAAGCTTTGTATGGTTTGCTTTTCCTGCCCCAATTGGACAACGCCGGCACTGTTCATTTGAACTATTTTTATGGCCTTATGTGTCAGTTTGGAAAGCCGGCTGTCCAATTCTGTTTCAAAGGAGAGACCGGCTTTCTGAGCCAGAATGCTGTCGAATATAGTATCAATGGCCGCATATGTCTTTTGAATATACCGCCAGCTCAAAAATACGCTCAAAACGCAGCATAATGCCGCGAGGCAAATTGTCATCGCGAGAACCACTTATTGACCTCCACTCCACACATAACCGATACCGTGTATGGTCTTAATCACTTTCGGATGTTTGGGATCGACCTCTATTTTGGAACGTAAGCGGCTGACGTTCACGGACACCGTGTTTTCATCAACAAAATTGCCGTCGTTATCCCATAATGCAGATAAGATTTGCTCTTTTGAAAGTACCTGTCCGGAGTTTGCCATCAAATAGGACAGCAGTCTGTATTCGGTGGTACTGATTGCTATCTCTTCTTTTTCCCGGTAAAACTTACAGAGATTTGTGTTCAGCCGGTAGACGCCGTCCTGTATCACAGAATCAGCGCTTGTCTCTGTGCGGCGAAGCAGGGCTTCTGCCCTGGCTCTCAAAACAGAAAGCGAAAACGGTTTTATGACGTAATCATCCGCGCCGGCCAACAAACCCGATACTTGATCTGTCTCTAAATCTCGGGCAGTAAGCATGATAATCGGCATAGTAGAGCCTGAACGAATTTCTTTGCAAAAAGTGATTCCGTCTCCATCCGGTAAACCAAGATCCAGAATCATCAAGTCTGCCTTGTGCAGTTTCAGCAAACTCTTTGCCTTCGCAATGGTATTTGCCGATAGTATTTGATAACCGTCCCTTTCAAAAGCAAAAGCAATCCCGCGGCTCAGGTTCTCGTCGTCTTCCACAATCAGAAAACACTTCATATTCTATCCCCACTCGCTGTCCGATTATTTTTGATTCCGGCAGTCCTCAGGCATTTCCACTTTCTTGGAAATCAGCCGCCTGCGGCTGCAACGCCCCGCGCTGGGAACACGGTTTTCTTCACAGAACTTCTGTGCTCTTCGTTCTGGAATTCCCCATTTCTCAGCAGCTGTCCTGTCTCAGTTAATTTAAATTATTATATACCGGATGACTGAACAATAACAACTGCAATATGTCATCTGAATTGCACTTTGTCGCGGGATAAAATGTAATTAAAGGAAACTCTGCTGAAAATGATGGAAGGTAAGAATCCATGAACGCGGGAACTATGCCCGGTATTCTTCTGATAACCAGCGGAAAGAAAGCATTGAGGGTCAGCTTCGGAAATGTAAGGCATATGCCGAAAAGAACAGCACAGGGCATCCTTTAGTTCTGCCGCCTGCTTGTCCAGTCTTTTCTGTATCTCTCGCAGTTCTGTCTCGTTGGTGATGTCAATAAAAATTGTGAGATAGATCGGCTTATCATCCTGCCAGCCAACACAGATCATACTCGTCTGAAGCCAGACGTCCTCACCGTGCTGTCCATCCGGGCCGTAAGGGAGACAGGCTCTCCTCTTAAAAGCTCGTCCCAGTGGACCGCCAAAACGTCCAGATTTTTCTCCAAATCTCTTCGATACAGCGTATTTCCGGGTTCCATAATATCGTCCCAAAAAAATTGCATAAATTTAAAAATTACCATGCGCTGGAAAATTGGAGGACAGACCCACAGGTACGTGTTTAGCGCCCCGCGGATATGAGGGGGAACGCCAAAATGAACTCACTGCCCTGCTCTTTATAACTGCGGACCCGGACAAAGCCGTCACATAATGTGCAGACGTGCTGGACAAGGCTCAGGCCAATTCCGTAACCATCCTTGTTTAAAGCCCTAATTTGATAGCCATGTTCGAAAATCGGTTCCTCTTCCTCCTCACTCATACCGTGGCCGTGATCCCGCACATGGAGCAAAACGCTGTCGTGCTGCTGCTCCAAGGTCACCACGACTGGGTTTCCGCCCCCATATTTGACGGCGTTGTCCAGTAGATTATCGACGGCCCGCCGCAGCCACTGCTCCTTTCCCAGAATCGTATAGGAGCCGTCTTCGTCAAACTGAAAGGTCAAATTGCGGCACACCCCCCGGTAGGCGTCACACTCCTCCGCCGCAATCAACGCCAGGTCCACTGTCTCCCGGCTGGCGTCCCGATGTGCGGAGATCGTGAGAATGTCGTCCACCGATTGGGCCAGCTTGTCGATGTCCTTGACCAGTAGCGGATCGGATGCCGGATTGAGCCGGGCTTTGATCAGCATGATTAAATTCTTTTGCTCGTGGGCGA
>DBFXIC010000430.1:0-7551 GCA_048455095.1 Anaeromassilibacillus sp. | reverse complement strand
GTTTCTGTAGATTGAGACGATGTCTCTGTAAAAAATTACTCCTGCGCAAAGATTGCCGAAAAATTGCTTGCATCCAAGCGTATGGCAAGATATACTAAAAAATGTTCCTTTTCGATGGGCTGTATTTTGCATTACCAAATACGGTCGTTTGTTAAAATTCTTAAACTTTCCGCCTTATGGCAGAACCGCACCCAAAAGTATTCCAAAAGAATGCTTTTCTCCATCGTATACGGTTCGCCATGGATGTCAAACAAGCAACATGATAAGGAGGCGCTGCAATGGCAACTATTAAGGATATTGCAAAAAAGCTCGGCATTGCGACCAGTACCGTGTCCAAGGGCCTGAACGGCGCAAAGGACATCAGTGAGGAAACCCGGCAGCTGGTACTGGATACGGCGGTCGAGCTGGGCTATGCTACCAAGCGGGTTCAGCGCAGAGGGACCCGAAAAGTCTGCATTTTGATTGAAAATATGGAGTATAACAGCATCGATCAATTCGGCTATGAAATCATTGTAGGGTTCAAGTTGGCTGCAGCGCGGCGGCACTGCGACGTTACAGTGATCCCCACCAATCTCAATATGCAAGCAGAGGAAAAATATGACTCCTTTATGCTGAAAAATGGCTTCTGCGGCGCATTTTTGCTGGGCTTTGCCCTGCACGACGATTATATCGCACAAATTCATAAAACCAGCGTTCCCACCGTACTGCTCGATAATGCCATTCAAAACCGACATGTCGGAAGCGTCGGCACAGATGGTTTTGAGGGCATCGAATTGGCAGTGCGTCTCCTTGCGGACGGCGGGCACAAGCGCATCGCACTTTTAAATGGAGCCAAAAATAGCATGGTGACACAGGAGCGGCAGGATGCGTTTGCACAGTCGATGGAACGCCACAATCTGACGGTCGATCCCGCCCTGGTGCAAAACGGCTGGTTCGTTGCGGATTGTGCCAGGCAGCATGTCTCCCATTTTTTAGAAAACGGCGCGACTGCGATCGTCTGTGCCAGCGATCTGATTGCCTCCGGCGTGATTGCGGAGCTGAAACGCTTGGGGAAGCGCGTACCAGAGGATATCAGCGTCACCGGGTTCGACGATCTCCCCATTGCGCAGCACCTCTCCCCTGCGCTCACCACCATTCGGCAGGATCGCGTTTCCCTTGGCAAAAGCGCGTTTATGCTTTTGGAGGAGTTAATCGGGGGCGTTTGCGTCAGTAAGCTCCTGTTGCGGCCGGAATTGATTATCCGGGAATCGACCGGTCCATGCCCGGGACAGGAATAAGCAGAAAACCTCGAAAAAAGCTTGTATTTCTTATAAAAAGATGCTATATTAAAAAGTAACGCAAGGAAAAAGGAAAGTAGCTTTTTGACCGGCAGACAGAGAGGGCGCGCCACCGGCTGCAAGCGGGCCTGTGTACGAAAAAAGTGAAGTTCCCTTTGGAGCGGCGCGGCTGAAAAATTCAGTAGGCTGCGACGGTGGGCGCCGTTATCGGCCAAAAAGCTGCACATCGTGTTAAGTGATGTGAATCAGGGTGGTACCGCGGAGCGTTTTGCGCCTTCGTCCCTTTGTTTAAAACAAGGGGCGAAGGCGTTTTTGTTTGTCGTCCCAACATTTTACCGTTTTGAAAGGAATGATCACACAATGAAGCAGAAGCTGGAGGAAATCCGCGCAAATGCGGCGCGGGAACTGGCGGAAGCAATCAACTCCCAAACGCTTGAGACGCTGCGCGTCAAGTATTTGGGCAAGAAGGGCGAGGTGACCGCCATCCTTAAACAGATGGGGAAACTCTCCCCGGAGGAGCGCCCGGTCATTGGCGAGCTGGCCAACAAGGTCCGCACCTTTATCGAAGAGGACCTGACCAAGCGCGCAGCGGAACTGAAGTCGCAGGCGACGCAGAAGCGTCTAGAGGCAGAGCGCATCGATGTGACCCTGCCGGGAACGCGCCGCGAGCTGGGCGTCAAGCATCCTCTCTCGATTGTTCTGGATGAAATTAAAGAAATCTTCGTGGGCATGGGCTTCGATATCGTAGAAGGCCCCGAGGTAGAATACGATTACTACAACTTTGAGGCATTGAATATTCCGAAGGATCATCCCGCGCGCGACACGCAGGACACCTTCTATATCAATGACAATATCGTACTGCGCACCCAGACCTCTCCGGTGCAGGTGCGCGTGATGGAAAAGCAGAAGCCGCCGATCCGCATCATTTCCCCCGGACGCGTTTACCGCTCCGATGCCGTGGATGCTACCCATTCCCCGCTATTCCATCAGATCGAGGGACTGGTGGTAGATAAGGGCATCACCTTCGCCAACCTCAAGGGCACGCTGGAGACCTTTGTCAAGCGCCTGTACGGTGAGGATTCCGTTGTGCGCTTCCGCCCGCATCACTTCCCCTTCACAGAGCCGAGCGCCGAGGTCGACGTGCAATGCTTCAACTGCCACGGCGAAGGCTGCCGTCTCTGCAAGGGCGAGGGCTGGATTGAGATTCTCGGCTGCGGCATGGTACACCCGAAGGTGCTCTCCAACTGCGGTATCGATCCAGAGGTCTATAGCGGCTTTGCGCTCGGTATGGGGCTGGAACGCGTCGTCATGCGCCGCTACAACATCGACGACCTGCGCCTGTTCTATGAAAACGACGTGCGGTTCCTCAAACAGTTCGGCTGATGATAAGATGATATAGGAAAGCGTGGTAGAAAACAATGAATCTTTCGATGAGATGGCTGAAAGAATTTGTAACGCTCGATGAAATGCCTATGCGGACATTCACCGAAGCGATGACGATGAGCGGCTCCAAGGTTGAAGGCTGGGAAACCGAGGGCAGCGAGATTGAGAATATCGTGGTCGGGCAGGTATTGAAGCTGGAAAAGCATCCGGACTCCGACCACCTCTGGATTTGCCAGATCGACGTCGGTGCAGACGCACCGCTGCAGATTGTCACCGGCGCGCAGAATCTTCAGGAGAACGATTTTGTCCCCGTGGCGCTGCACAATTCCGTCCTGCCGGGCGGCAAAAAGATCAAAAAGGGCAAGCTTCGCGGTGTGGAAAGCAACGGCATGCTCTGCTCCCTGGGCGAGTTGGGCCTGACGCAGCACGACTTCCCAAATGCCGTTGAGGACGGCATTTTTGTGCTGGGCGACGACTGCGACCACACCCTTGGCAAGCCGATCTGCGAGGCGATCGGTTTTGACGACACAAAAGTGGAGTTTGAAATCACCTCTAACCGTCCGGACTGCTTCTCCGTGATCGGCCTGGCGCGCGAAGCGTCCGCGACCTTTGACAAGGAACTGCGCCTTCATACCCCTGCTGTCAAGGGCGGACACGGCGACTGCACGCCGCTTCTGAACGTAAAAGTGGAGGAACCGGACCTGTGCTATATTTATTCTGCAAAAGTGGTCAAGAACGTGCGCGTAAAGCCCTCCCCGCGCTGGATGCGGGAGCGCCTGCGCGCGATGGGCGTGCGCCCGATCAACAATATCGTGGACATCACCAACTATGTCATGCTGGAATACGGCCAGCCCATGCACGCGTTTGACCTCCGCTTCGTGGACGATGCGGCCATCCGTGTGCGCCGCGCTCGTCCGGGCGAAACCATCACCACACTGGACGGTGTGGACCGCAAGTTGACGGAAAAGCAGCTTGTAATTGCAGATGCAAACAAGCCGATCGCCATTGCAGGCGTGATGGGCGGCGAATACAGCGGCATCATGGACGACACCACCACGATCGTGTTTGAGTCCGCATGCTTCAACGGTGCCTCTGTCCGCACCACAGCGCGCGACCAAGGAATGCGCACCGATGCGTCCTCCCGCTATGAAAAGGGGCTCGACCCGAACAACTGTCTCCCAGCACTGAACCGTGCCTGTGAACTGGTGGAGCTGTTGGACGCGGGCGACGTGATGGACGGCGTTATTGTTGATGACCACTCCTCCAATGAACGCCACAGAATCCACCTGGATGTAGACTGGATCAACCGCTTCCTGGATATTCAACTTTCTATCGACGAGATGAAAACCATCCTTACAAAGCTCGACTGCACCTTTGATGGCGATGATATTCTTGTGCCGACGTTCCGACCCGACCTTGTGCACAAGGCGGACATTGCGGAGGAGATTGCTCGCTTCTACGGATATAACAAAGTTCCTGGTACCGCATTAGGTGGCGGCGCACAGGGCAAATACACCCCCCGTCAGAAGTTCCTCTCCACCATTGGCAGCACGATGTTTGCACTTGGCGCTAGTGAGATCATGACCTACTCGTTCATCAGCCCCAAGTACTACGATAAAATTCGCATGCCTGTGGACAGCCCGCTGCGCAAATCCATCACCATTTCGAACCCGCTTGGCGAGGATACCAGCATCATGCGCACCGTCGCACTGCCCTCTATGATGGAAGTGCTCTCCCGTAACTATAATAACCGCAATGAGGCAGCCTGCCTGTTCGAACTGGCCAGCGAGTATATTCCCACAACAGAGAACGAGTTGCCTGTAGAAAAGACCACCTTGGTGGCAGGTATGTACGGTAATAATGCCGATTTCTTCACAATCAAGGGCATGGCAGAACAGCTTTTGGAGAAGCTCTCCGTCACCGATTACGATATCGTGGCTTCCAGTGAGGAATACAGCTATCATCCCGGCCGCTGTGCAGTGCTTTCCCTCGGCGGCGAACGTCTGGGCGTGATTGGAGAAATCCATCCGGAGGTCGCGGAAAACTACGGAATCGATGAGCGCGTCTATTGCTTCACGTTGGACGTCGACCTGCTCTTTGCCAATGCTAAGACAGAAAAGGCCTACACTCCCCTACCGAAGTTTCCGGCTGTTACGCGCGACCTGGCGCTTTTGTGCGACGATGCGATTCCGGTTTTGGAACTGGAAAAAGCCATCGTCCGTGGCGCCGGCAACTTGCTGGAAAAGATCAAGCTGTTCGACGTCTACAAGGGCGCGCAGATTGAATCCGGCAAAAAGAGCGTTGCATTTAACATCGTTCTGCGTTCCAGTGATAGCACCCTGACCGAAGAGCACACCACCAGCGTGATGAAGAAGGTCATGGCAGAACTAGAAAAAGTGGGCGCGGTCCTGCGCTCATAAACATTTAACTGAAATTTAAGAGGGAGCCATGTAGAAAAATCTGCATAGCTCCCTCATTTTTGGGGATTTTTTCGCTTTTTCCCCTTGTTTTTCTGTTAATAAGTCTGCTGTTACAGAGTTTCTTCCTGCTTTTTGTGCTTCTATCCTTGGGTTTCAGCGATTGTTCATAAATTTGTCCTTGAAATCATGGCCTATATGCAGTATTATATATTATAAATATCATTGTGTTTTCGGTGCACGTTGCATAAAATGTCCATTTTATGCAAGGATGAGAGTATGAACCATTGGAGGTGTTTCCATGTTTGACGATAAGACCATGACTTTTTCCCTCGGTCAGAACCGGGAGGACGATATTAAGCAGATCCTCACCATCGTGTATGACGCGCTGAAGGAAAAAGGGTACAATCCGATCAGTCAGCTTGTCGGCTATATCTTATCGGAAGATCCCACATACATTACCACGCACAACAACGCACGCAGTTTGATCCGCCGGATTGATCGGGACGAACTGCTTCAGGTATTGCTGAAGTCCTATCTGGGCGAATAAATCACCGTACGAATGATATTAATAATGAATCGAAGAGGATGGTTGCAGCTATGAGTGAAAAGAAGGATCAGCCGAAGTTCCCCATGTACAAGGGTAAACCGCTTGTGCGGTGCGGCGACGTGATTTATTACGGCAGTATGAAGGATAAGTACGTAGTCAAGCTTGAGATCAAGAGTAAAAAGAAGGTCCAGGACATGGAGGTAGCAGATCGTGTGACTGTCCAATTGATGTATACGGACCCGAACATCCGCGCCCGCAAGCAGATTGTCAAGACCAGTGAAAAAGAGGGCTTGTATCTTGCGATGGATATCGCGGATGCTTGGCTTACCAGAGCGCTGGCGGAATAACTAGAAAATAAAGACCGGATGGAGCAACAGGTTCGCCTGTTCCCCATCCGGTCTTTTGTTTCTATGTGGCAAAAGCCAAATCGATTCCCGCATAGACAGCGTCCGAGTGAACCACATGCCACATCGGACAGTGATACCCAATCAATGGCAGCCATTCTAAAAGAGGAAAGCATTCTCTCCATGTATATAACTGCCATGTTATGGAGGATTTTTCTTATTTAGATGGTTGCTTTCTCCTGTATAAAGCTGACCTTACCGCTGTTCCAGCTTTGGATTTGCGCGCCATTCCTTCTTTAGCTCTTCCTCTTCTTTTGTTTTCCCATATCCATACCGGCCGCGGTACTTCCAGGTCAACCCCAGGGAGAAAAAGATCGCTGCAAGCTCTGCAAACGGCATCGTCAGCCAAACGCCGTCGAGTCCCCAAAATAGCGGAAGCGTCACAATCCCCAACACCACAAAGACCAGGGTGCGAAGCAGCGAGAGGAATCCTGAGATCAGTCCGTTTGAAAACGCCGTGAACATACCGGAGGCAAAAATATTGACGCCCACCGGCAAGAAACTCAAGGCAAAGAGATAGAACCCATGCAGCGCGATGTCGTAAACACGCGTTCCCTGTGGAGAAAAGATCGCCATCAGGACAGGCGCCAATACGATGGAAAGTATCAAGTTTAAAATGGACGTGATAGCTATAAATATATAGCAATACCGGATAATCCTGCGCTCCTGCTTCCAGTTTCTGGCGCCGTATTGGAAGCTGATAATCGGGGCGACACCCGAAGTAAAGCCCAAAAAGACCGAAACCATCAGGAATTGCGCATACAGGACGATCGTAATGGCTGCTACACCATCCTCACCGAGATAATGCAGCATTGCCATGTTGAAAAGGAACGTGGTAATACCCATGGAAAGATTGGTCACCATTTCAGATGCGCCGTTGACGCAACAGTGCGCCAACATCCTTCCTTCAAAAAGCGGTTTTTGAAAACGAAGCGTACTTTTGCTGAGAATAAAGTATCCAACACTCACTACCGCGGGAAACAACTGCCCCAGGCCCGTGGCAATCGCCGCTCCGGCCACGCCCATGTTCATTGGAACAATAAAGATATAATCCAATACAATGTTGATCAGTCCGCCTAAAATGCTATTGAGCAGGCCCATCTGCGGCTTGCCGGCAGTCACTAAAAAATAATCGAACAAGCACTTGACGATACACGCCGGCGCAAACAGCATCCCGATCAGTGAATAAATATAGCAATCGTTATATAGTATATCCGTCGCACCGAGCGCTCGCGTGATCGGTCCTGTGAAAAACAGACCGACAACCGCAAAAAGCACACCAATCAATCCGGAGAAAAGCACAATCAGCGTAAAGTGCTTCCGGGCATTATCCTCCTTACCCTCGCCCATTTCTTTTGCCACGATTGCGCTTCCACCCGTTGCGAACATAATTCCTACACCAGTAATGATATTGATCAGCGGCATGGAGATATTGATCGCGGAAAGTGCGTTTGAGCCTACAAACCGTGCGACAAAGATGCCGTCCACAACCGTATAAAACGAGAGGACCAGCATCATGA
>DBFXIC010000429.1:0-7790 GCA_048455095.1 Anaeromassilibacillus sp. | reverse complement strand
ATGCCTGTTCCCGGAGGACGCTTCTTTTTTATTAAAATAGAAAGAGACTGCCGCCCCTTCCGCATTACATCAGGCGCCCGCCTCTTTTGTCAGACGGTTCCCAGGTCAAACCCCGTCACAGCGTCATCTGTTCGCCCTCGGTTTCCTCCGCGGTGGGCAGTGCGCCCAGGGCTGGAATGTTCTTGCGGTAGCGGTCCGGCTTTTTCAGCAATCCCTCTTCATAGGAAACAGCCTTTAAGAGACGTCCGCCCTTGCGCAGCGTCATTGCCGCCACGCCCTGCGTGTTGCGCGTTGCCTTGGGCTGGATGGCCCCCGTATGCACCAGCAGCATCCGCCCCTGTGCGCTGGTCAGCAGGAACTCGCAGTCCTCCGGCACATAGGCAATCGACGCCGCAGGGGACTTATCGCTGTACGCTCCCAGAAGCTTGCGCCGGTTCGTTTTGGTGGCGTACGCCTCCATGTTCACCTTGGCGACCTTTCCGTTTTCAAAGAAGAACAGCATGTACCCGCTGTAATCCTTGGTCACCGCCATATAGAGCGCGTTTTCGCCCTCGTCCATGCCCAGTTTGGCGGGGATATATTCCCCCAGCACGCTCGCCTTGGTGTCCCCAAAGTCGGAGGCCTTCGCCTTATACACCTGGCAGCGGTCCGTAAAGAACAGCAGGTCAACGCTGTTGGTGCTTTCCAGCTGTTGGACGACCTCATCGCCCTCCTTGAGCTTCTGCTCGCCGCTCATGCGCAGAGACTGGGGGGTGATCTTTTTAAAGTAGCCCTCGCGGGTAAAAAAGAGGTTGACTGGATAATCGGGGATCTCCTCTTCCTCCTGGTATTCCATTAGATCGTCGGAGTAGATCAGCATGGTACGGCGCGGCTGGCCGTATTGCTTCGCCACGGCCTGCAGCTCCTTGATGATAATCCCCTTCACCTTCGTTTTGCTGTCCAGGATACTCTGTAGCTCCGCGATATTCTTTTCCAGCTGGTCGGTCTCCTCGGTGCGCTTGAGGATATACTCGCGGTTCAAGTGGCGCAGCTTGATCTCCGCCACATACTCCGCCTGAATTTCGTCGATGCCGAAACCGATCATCAGGTTCGGCACGACCTCGGATTCCTCCTCGGTGTTGCGCACGATGGCCACAGCCTTGTCGATGTCGAGCAGGATCGCCTGCAAGCCTTTGAGCAGATGCAGCTTATCCCGCTTTTTGCTCAGATCGTAATAGGTGCGGCGGCGGACGCATTCGATGCGGAATGCCGTCCATTCCTGCAGCAGATCGCCCACGCCCAATACGCGCGGCACGCCCGCGATCAGCACATTGAAGTTGCAGGAAAAACTGTCCTCCAAAGGTGTAAACTTATACAGACGCTGCATCAGCCGGTCCGGGTCCACGCCGCGCTTGAGGTCTACGGTGATCTTCAGGCCGTCGAGGCCCGTCTCATCGCGAATATCGGAAATCTCCTTGAGTTTCCCGTGCTTGACCAGATCCACCACCTTTTCCACAATGGCCTCTACCGTTGTGGTCGGCGGAATTTGTGTGACGTCGATGCAGTTCGCAGATTTATCGTAGCTGTACCGCGCCCGCACGCGAAAGCTGCCGCGCCCAGTGCGGTAGATATCCTGCATTGTCTTTGCGTCGTAAATCAGCTGTCCGCCGCCGGGGAAATCCGGCGCCAGCAGCGTGGAGGCGATGTCGTGCTCCGGATCGCGCATCAGCGCAATGGTCGTTTGACAAACCTCCGCCAAATTGAACGGACAGATAGAGCTCGCCATACCGACCGCGATGCCCGTGTTGGCGTTCACTAGCACGGATGGAAAGGAAGCAGGCAGGAGCGTCGGCTCTTTGAGGGTGTTGTCGTAGTTGTCCACAAAATCAACCGTGTCCTTGTCGATGTCGTTGAACAGCTCTTTGCACAGGTCGTCCAGGCGCGCTTCCGTATAACGGGAGGCGGCCCACGCCATATCACGGGAATAAAATTTTCCAAAGTTTCCCTTGGAATCGACATACGGGTGCAGCAACGCTTCATAGCCGCGGCTCAAACGCACCATGGTGTCGTAGATGGCCGCGTCGCCGTGGGGGTTCAGCTTCATGGTCTGTCCCACAATGTTCGCGGACTTGGTGCGGGTCTGGCCAAGCAGCCCCATTTTATACATAGTATACAGCAGCTTCCGGTGCGCCGGTTTAAAGCCGTCGATCTCGGGAATGGCGCGCGAGAGGATGACGCTCATGGCGTACGGCATGTAGTTTTCTTCCAGCGTGCGGGTGATCTGCTGTTCCACCACCTCGCCCGCGCCCTCGATCACACCGTTTGCCTTGGGCCGTGCCTGCGGCGGGTCCTTGCGTTTTTTCGGCATCTGTCTCCCTCCTTTAGCTCACGTCCGCCGTATCGATGTAGCGGTATCCATTTTCCGCGATGAAATCCTTCCGGCCAGAGAGGTTGTCCCCCAGAAGCAGATCAAACATCTCCGCCGTGCGCGCCGCGTCCTCCGGCATCACCTTGATCAGCCGGCGGGTCGCGGGGTTCATCGTGGTCAGATTCATCATGTCCGGTTCGTTCTCACCCAGTCCTTTGGATCGCTGGATGGTGTACTTTTTGCCCTCGAGCCGCTTTAGAAAATCGTCCTTTTCCTTCTCCGTATAGGCAAAATAGGTCTCGCTCTTCGTGGTGATTTCAAACAGCGGAGATTCCGCAATGAACACCTTGCCCACGTTAATCAGAGTGGGCGTGAGGCGGTACAGCATGGTCAGCAGGAGGGTACGGATCTGGAATCCATCCACGTCCGCGTCCGTGCAGAGGATGACCTTGTTCCACCGCAGGAGCGAGAGGTCAAAAGTGGAGAGCTCCTTGTTCGCCTTTGCCTTGACCTCCACGCCGCAGCCCAACACCTTGAGCAGGTCGGTGATGATCTCGCTTTTGAAAATCTTATCGTAGTCCGCCTTGAGGCAGTTCAGGATCTTGCCGCGGATGGGCATGATCGCCTGGAAATTTGGGTCGCGCGCCTGCTTACAGGCGCCGAGTGCGGAATCGCCCTCCACGATAAAGATTTCGCGCTCGTTTGCGTCACGGCTGCGGCAATCCACGAACTTTGCCACACGGCTTGTCACGTCCATGGTGCTGGTAAGCTTTTTTTTGATATTGAGGCGGGTTTTCTCCGCATCCTCGCGGCTGCGCTTGTTGATGAGCACCTGCGCCGCGATTTTATCCGCATCCATCGGGTTCTCTATAAAATAGATCTCCAACTGATGGCGGAGCATCTCCGTCATGGCCTCCTGGATGCCTTTGTTGGTGATAGCCTTTTTCGTCTGGTTTTCATAGGAGGTCTGATTCGAAAATGAAGAAATCACCAGCACAAGGCAATCCTCAACATCTGCGAAGGTGATCTTGCTCTCATTCTTGTTATATTTACCCGTCTGTTTCAGGTATGCGTCGATCTGATATACAAAGGCGTTGCGCGCGGCCTTGTCCGGCGCGCCGCCGTGCTCCAGCCAGCTGGAATTGTGGTAATACTCGATCTGCTTGCTGCGATTGGAAAACGCCACCGCCACATTGATCTTTGTGCGGTATTCGGGCTTGTCCGCGCGGTCGCGCACCTTGCGTTCCGACTGCCAGAACTGCACCGAAGTCAGTGCATCCTCGCCCGCGAGTTCTTTGACGTGATCCACAATGCCGTTTTGATACAGGAATTCCGTCGTCTCAAACTTGCCGCTCACCTGGTTGCGGAAAACAAATTTCACGCCGTCGTTGACGATGGCCTGCCGTTTGATGATGTCCAGGTAATAGTCCGCCGGAACATGGATGTCCGTAAACACCTGGATGTCCGGCTTCCAGCGGATCTTTGTGCCGGTGGCCTTGCCGCCGTACGGCTCCTTTTTGAGGCCGCCGACATTCTCGCCGTGCTCAAAGTGCAGCAGATACCGGAACCCGTCGCGGCACACCTCCACATCCATATACTCGGAGGCATACTGCGTGGCGCACAAGCCCAGGCCGTTGAGGCCCAGCGAGTATTCATAGCTCTCCGCCGCAGCGTTATTATATTTACCGCCCGCATACAGCTCGCAAAAGGCCAGCTCCCAATTGTAGCGCTGTTCCTTCGGGTTGTAATCTACCGGGCAGCCGCGCCCGTGGTCGGATATTTCCACCGAATCATCGGCGTAGTGGGTGATGGTGATCTCTTTGCCATAGCCCTCACGCGCCTCGTCGATGGAGTTGGACAGGATCTCAAAGATCGAATGCGCGCATCCCTCGATGCCGTCCGAGCCGAAGATTACGGCGGGGCGGCGGCGGACTCTGTCCGCACCTTTCAGGGAGGAAATACTCTCATTGCCATAAACCGGTTTCTTCGCCATTTCTTAGACTTCTCCCCAATCTCTCAATCAATCTGATCGTATACATTTTGTAATTATATGCCAAACCTCTCCAACATGCAAGCAAGCACAGCTGGCACAGAGCTATCTGCAGCAAAAAGCAAGCTGAGCTTGCAGGCACGGCGGGCGCGAGGCTTTCTGCAAAAAACAAATTGAACGTCCGCCGGACAGAAGCAAGCTGAGCTTGCAGGCACGGCCGGCGCGGGGCTTTCTGCAAAAAACAAGTTGAACGTCCGCCGGACAGAAATAACACGCTCCCGGTTTTCTCCAGGCTAACAAAGGGGAATGGCCGGAGGCACAAAAGACGCTATGCGTCCCGCCGGATGAAAATGACATACTTCTGAAAAGCCGATTAGAGCTTCCCCTGGGGTGCGGCAACATGTACTTTCCAAAGGCTGGTAAAATCGGTTGCCACCATAGGTGCGTCCCGACCGGAGGTCCAACGGAGGCGCGAAAGGTGCTGTGCGTCCTGAACGCTGCTTAACGATTCCCATGGAGTGCGGTATAGCTATTTTCAGAAAAATGCTACAAATGGTTGCTGCCGAATGGTTTCAAAAAGTTTTACTACAATCAATCTTCCGTATGCTGCCACTGAAAACCACTGTAAGCGCGTATAACATATCATGTCTGCGAAAGACGCTGTATGTCCCGCTGAACAGAAACGGTCAACTCCCCAAATATTGTTTAGAACTTCCCATGGGGTGCAGCAAGGTACACTTCTCAAAAATGCTAGAATTGGTTGCCACTCTAGGTGCGTCCTGACCGGAGATCTGGCGGAAAAAAGGGACGCTGCACAATGCGAACTGCATTGGCAGCGACCCTTCCAATTCATTTCAAATGCTTACTGTTTTTCACCGTCGAAATCACTGACGAACGAAAACGGATCCTTTTGCTCTTCTTCCGGATACTGGTAAGTGCCCTCCATCACAGCACGGAATTCCTCACCGCTCATCTTTTCGTTGTTGTAGAGGAACTTTGCCACTTCCTGCAACTGGTCCATGTGCTCGGTCAAGATGCTCTCCGTCTTGTGATACGCATTCACCACCAGCGTCTTGATTTCATTATCGATGGCGGAAGCCGTCTCCTCAGAATAATTCCGGATATGGCCCATATCGCGGCCCAGGAACGGCTCGCTATCGTCGGTGCCGTACTGTACCGGGCCCAGCTTTTCGCTCATGCCGTATTTAGTCACCATGGAACGCGCCGTCTTGGTCGCGCGCTCGATGTCGTTGGAAGCGCCCGTGGAAATGTCATCCAGCGTCAGGGCCTCGGCCACACGCCCGCCCAGCAGCACGACCAGATCCTCTTTCATCTCCTTGCGAGACTGGTAGGATCGATCCTCCGTGGGAAGATGCATGGTATAGCCGCCCGCCATACCGCGCGGGATGATCGAAATCTGATGCACCGGGTCCTGCGTCGGGCAATAGTAAGTGGCCACAGCGTGGCCCGCCTCATGATAAGCCGTGAGCTTTTTCTCACGCTCGGTCATCACATGGCTCTTCTTCTCTGTGCCCACCACCACCTTGATGGTGGCCTCCTCGATCTCCGACATCGTGATCGCCTTCAAATTCCTGCGCGCCGCCAAAAGCGCCGCCTCATTCAGCAGGTTTTCCAGGTCTGCGCCTGTAAAGCCCGCCGTGGACTTTGCAATGGTCTTGAGCTCCACATCCGGTGCGAGCGGCTTGCCGCGCGCATGCACTTTGAGGATTTCCTCACGGCCCTTGATGTCCGGATAACTCACCACCACCTGGCGGTCAAAACGGCCGGGACGCATCAGCGCCGGGTCGAGCACGTCCGGACGGTTCGTGGCCGCGATCATAATCACGCCCTCGTTCGCGCCAAATCCGTCCATCTCCACAAGGAGCTGGTTCAACGTCTGTTCACGCTCGTCGTGTCCGCCGCCAAGGCCTGCGCCGCGCTGACGGCCCACCGCGTCGATCTCGTCGATGAAGATGATGCAGGGGGAATTCTTCTTTGCCTGTTCAAACAGATCGCGCACACGGGATGCGCCGACGCCCACGAACATCTCCACAAAGTCAGAACCGGAGATGGAGAAGAACGGCACGCCCGCCTCGCCCGCGACCGCGCGGGCCAGCAGCGTCTTGCCGGTGCCCGGAGGGCCCACCAAAAGCACACCCTTGGGGATGCGCGCGCCGAGCTCATTGTACTTCTTCGGATTCTTGAGGAACTCCACAATCTCGCGCAGCTCTTCTTTTTCTTCATCCGCGCCCGCCACGTCTGCAAAGGTGGTCTTGCGCTTTTCGTCGGCCATCTGCTTGATCTTCGCTTTGCCGAAGTTCATCTGCTTGCCAGCGTCGCCCATGGTCGAGTTCAGCCGTTTCATCATGAACCACCACAGGAAGATGCCCAGGCCCAATACAATTAGCATCGGCAGCATGCTCACCAGCCATGATGTCTCCGGCGCGCGCTGGATATCGCGCTTCATACGCTCATTGCCGGGATGCTCCGCATTGTATTCATCCACATAGGGCTGAATCTCTTGCAGCAGATAGGCAGAATTCGGCGCCGTATAGTTGATGATGGTCTTTTTCTCATCATTCAGCTGAAGACGCATTTCGCCCGTACCCATATTGATCGAAAAACCCGTCACTTCCTGATCCTCAAAATAGCTGACGATATCAGAATAGACGTAGCTCTTCTCTGTCGGACGGCTGCTGAACAGCATCCCAATAATCAAAAACAGTGCGATCGGAATGCCAAGGTAAATCAGCAGACGTTTCATCTTGTCTCTATTGTCCAAATTATCCACTCCTTAACAGAGGGCCGGTCAGCCGCCGTACACCTCCGGCTTTAAAATGCCCACAAAGGGAAGATTTCTGTATTTCTCATCGTAATCCAGGCCATAGCCCACGATGAACGCATCCGGGACAGTCGTACCGACATAGTCTGCCATGATGTCTACGGTGCGGCGTTCCGGCTTATCGAATAGCGTGCACAACCGGACACTCCGCGGGCCACGCGACTGTAAGAGCTCCAGTATGTAGCTCAGCGTCATGCCACTGTCCAAAATGTCCTCAACCACCAGCAGGTCATAACCAGCCAGCGGGATATCCAGGTCTTTTACAATTTTAACTACGCCAGAAGTCTTTACGCCGGAGCCGTAGCTCGAAACCGACATAAAGTCCACACGGCAGGGAATGGTGATGGCGCGCATCAGATCCGCCATAAATACGACAGAACCCTTCAGGACGCTTACCATCAGCAAATTTTTATCTCGATAGTCTTCGCTGATCTGCTTGCCCATCCGCTGGACAATCTCTGCCAGGTATTCCTCGCTGAAAAGCACCTCTTTGATGTCATTGACCATAGTCTGCCCGTTCCTTTCCTATTTTTTGTCCGGAGAAACGCTAGGCTTGGCTTCTCCATCGTCTGTAATTGTAATCAGGAGCGCCTGCTCCGCATCCTCCGGCA
>DBFXIC010000428.1:0-6331 GCA_048455095.1 Anaeromassilibacillus sp. | reverse complement strand
GAAAAGGATTGGTTGTGGGAAACAAGCGTGTGAATAGGATCACATAGTCGTACCGGATAAAACGTATCCAAAATACAGATGAAAGACTGTCGTTAGCAGAAATTTTGAAGATACAAAGAATAAATATTCATATTAAACTGTCAATTGTATTTTTTGTATATTTTTTGGTTTGATTCATGGAAAATTACAACAAAATAGATAGATTGTTAATTCTAAAATAAAAACACAACTATATTGCAAAAATATAAATGATATGGTAGGATAATTTTGTAGGAACCGCTAGTTCTGTATGTGTGTAGCGGAAAATTTGGAACCTATGAAGAGAAGGAGGAAACAAATGGTAAAGAAAAAAGGGCTTGCACTATTGCTTGCCTTGACCATGCTGCTGACCGGAACGGGTCTGACGCAGGCGGCGGCCGTGTCAGGAACGCCGGCTGATCCGGCGTTTGACGGGCAGTACTGGTACAATGCAACAAAGCCTGTGGAGGGCGATAGCCGTTTCTCCCGGACAAAAGTGTATGAGGAGAATCGTGAACCCCAGCGTAGTTATTTTATCCCGTACGATACGGAAGAGAAAGCCCTCGCACGCGACCGTGAAGCGTCGGACTACTACATGCTCCTGAATGGAGACGACTGGAAATTCAGGATTGTGGACAAGCCGGCAGAAGCGATTATGGACTTCCAGAATGACGATTATGACACCTCCGGCTGGGACAATATCACTGTGCCGCGCAGCTGGCAGATGGAAGGCTATGATACGCCGATTTACACCAATATTAAATATCCTTGGACCAACTATGAACCACGCGGTGACTGGCAGGACGCGCTGGCCCCGACGGTATACAATCCGGTTGGCCACTACAAAAAGACCTTTACTTTGCCAGAGGATTGGAAGGACCGCGAGGTCTTTGCCTCCTTCCAGGGCGTGGAGTCCTGCTTCTACCTGTATATCAACGGGCAGTATGTAGGATATTCTGAAGACAGCTACACCCAGCATGAATTTGACATTACCCCGTACCTCAAGGCTGGGGATAACACCATGGCGCTGCGCGTATACCGCTGGTGCGATGGCAGCTGGCTGGAAGACGCAGACTTTATTCGCCTGGCCGGCATCTTCCGCGACGTGGAACTTTTCTCCAAGGACAAGGTGGAGATGCGCGATTATTTTGTGCGGACGACCTTTGACGACGAAACCTATACAGATATGACGCTTGACATGCGCGTCGATGTGCGTACGCACGGCGATGCGGACGCCACCGGTTATTCTGTTAAGGCCAAGCTCCTGGACGCGGATGGCACGGTGGTGTTCAACGACGTTTCCCTGCCGGTCACCGAAATTCCGAGCGGCAAAGACGAGGTAGAACTGCACACAGCGGTGCCTGTGAAGGAACCGCACCTGTGGTCTGCAGAGGACCCCTACCTCTATAATCTGCTCCTCCAGTTGGTGGATGGAAATGGCAAGGTAGTGGAAAATATCGGCCATCGCGTCGGTTTCCGTCAGATCGAAATTAAAAAGATCGGCGTCTACAATGGCAAGGACTACGGCAATAAGCAAATGATGACCATCAACGGCGAACGCCTCATGCTGCGCGGCTTTAACCGCCACGAGGTGCATCCGGAATATGGCCGCTATCTGCCGCGGGACTTCTTGGAAGACGACATCAAGCTGATGAAGCAGAACAACGTCAACGCCATCCGTACTTCACACTATCCGAACGACCCGAACTTCTATGATTTGTGCGATGAGTACGGCATCTATATCTGCGATGAGGCGAACGACGAATCCCACGACGTGCGCGGCAATTTCCCTTCCAATATCGAGGTGTGGCGCGCGCCGACGCTCGACCGTATGATCAACATGGTGGAGCGCGATAAGAACTTCCCCTCCGTTATCATCTGGTCCTTGGGCAACGAGGCCAGCGAGCAGTGGACGCCCGCAGAGGGCAACGCATTCAGGCTCATGAGCGAGTGGACCAAGGAACGCGACGACGGCCGCCCGATCAAGTACGAGCGCGACAACCGCTGGACGGACATCATGAGCGTTCAGTATCCCGCTTATAGCGACGTTACCAATTACTGCAACAGCGGCAATACCAAGCCGTACATCATGTCCGAATACGCGCATGCCATGGGCAACAGCAATGGCTATTACAAAAAGTATTGGGACATCTTCCGCGTGCAACCGCAGGCACAGGGCGGCTTCATGTGGGACTGGGCGGACCAGACCCCGATTTGGGACCTGCCTACTTCTGAGGAAGGCACCGGATTGCTGGATCAGGCGTCCAATTTCCGGAATACTTATGCCGGTTCCCTGGAAAACGTCAGCGGCAAGCCGATAATCGACAACGTGCTGCGCGGCTCTGCAATCTTTGACAGCACACCGTACCTGAACTTCTACACCGGCAATACCGAAATGGCGGACGGCGTGGTCGTCGGTAAGACGTTTACCATCGATGTGGCCGTCAAACCGGAAAAGCCCGCAGGTTACGACACCGCGACCGATCGCGTGTTCAGCTACATTGTCGGCAAGGGCGACGAGCAGTATGCACTGCAGCAGCTTAAGGCGAAAAATGGCGAGGAGACCGTTGAGTTCTATTTCTATTACAATAACAACTGGCCCTCTGTCAGCGCGCCGATGCCTGCCGATTGGTTTGGCAAGGAGCACCGTGTAACCGTCTCTTACAACTATGAGGAGGGCGCGGCGAAGCCCATTACAATCAAGCTGTACATCGACGGAGAACTCATGACCACCTATAATGAGGCGGGAAGCATCGCCAACAGCAGCCAGAAGTTCTCTATCGGCATCAACAGCCAGTATCCGAACCGTGGCACCTTTACTGGTGACATCGATTCGGTGCGTATCTTTAAAGAAGTGCTCACCCCGCAGGCGATCGACGAGGCCGATATGGACCCGGGCGATCAGTACCGCGTGTTCTTCTGGGCCGATTTTGACGACGAAGAAGGCGTGACTCCCACGCAGGTCGTCGATAAGGGCGGCTACGGCTACAACGGCACCCTGCGTTCCGGCAGCACGATCGTGCCCAAGGAGGGCCAGAGTGGCGGCGGCGACGGCGGCGACGGAAAACCCGGCGCGATCACCGGCGACAAGGCCTTGCGCGGAACCATGACATTGGAAAGCAACGATGATCTTGACATCACCGGCACAACGCCGATCACGCTGGAAGCGTGGGTGAAACCCGAAGCCCTGGGCGGCCATAAGAGCATCATGGGCAAGGGCGACAATCAGTACATGATTAAGACGAACGCCAAGAATCTGGAGTTCTTCATTTATGACGAGAGCCGCAAGAACGCGAACTACGACCAGTATGTGAGCGTTGCCTTCCCGCTGAACGAAGCCGATTGGGTGGGCAAATGGCAGCATGTGGCCGGCGTTTATGACGGAACAAGTCTGAAGCTCTATCTGAATGGCGAGCAGGTTGCAGAAAAGGCGTTGGACGGGGAGACGATCCAGCCTGGCGCTTCCAAGCCTTTTGCCGTCGGTACCTGCACGCAGGAGAGCGGCCGGCAGTTCAGCGGCCTGATCGACGACGTACGCGTCTATAATAAAGCACTGACCCTGGACGAGTTCAACGATACCACCCGCAAGCCCACGGATGCAAATACGCTGCTATGGGTGGACTTCCAGTCCATGCGCGCAGGCGATCCGATCGAGGCGACCGGTCCGGTGGCCGCGCCCGGCAAGTACTATGCATACGGCGGCGACTGGGGCGAGACGGTCCACGACGATAATTTCCTTGCAAACGGCGTGCTTTCCTCCGACCGCAAAGCGCATCCGGCGCTGGCACAGGTCAAGCAGGTGCAGCAGGAAATCAACTTCAAGGATACCGACGTAGAAAACGGCGTTGTTCGCATCGTCAACGAGTTCCTGTTCTCCACCACGGAGGCCTATGATTTCCATTGGTCCCTGATGCAGGACGAAAAAGAGATTGCTAAGGGCGATTTCAACGTTACGGTTGACCCGCTCAGCGAGCAGGATTACACCATTAAGGACTTCCCGGCGGTGACCAATCCGGCGCCTGGCGCGGAATACTGGCTGAATTTCAGCGCGACGCTCAAAAACGATACGAGTTGGGCGGACGCGGGATATGAGGTCGCGAAGCAGCAGTTCAAGCTGGACGTGGATGCACCGAAGCATGCCAACAAGCCTCTTGCATCTCTGCCGGAATTGTCCTATACAGAGGAAGGCAATACGGTGACCATCACCGGCGAGGACTTCACTGCGGTATTTGATAAGGCACAGGGAACCATTACCTCTTATCAGTACCAGGGCGACGAATATCTTGTGGACGGCCCCGTGCCGAACTACAACAAACCCCCGGTGGACAATGACCGTGAAAATGGCTTTGTCTCCCGTACCGCCACATGGAAGAATGCGGGCAAGAACCGCACTGTCACGAATGTGCAGGTCGCAGATGTGGCAGATGGCAAGGGTGTCAGCTTTACAGTAAACGCCACCCTGCCCACTTCTACGCAGTCCACCTATAAGGGCATCATCACCGTCTATGGTGACGGCCAGATCGTGTTCGATCAGACCCTGCATCCCGGCTCCTCCTCCCTCCCGGAGATTCCGGAGGTCGGTACGCTGATGAAGATCAAGGGCGAATACGATCAGATCACCTACTATGGAAGAGGACCCGAAGAGAACTACCGTGACCGTCAGGATGCATACGACATCGGTGTCTATGAATCCACAGTTATGGATCAGTTCGTCCACTATGTGGAGCCCCAGGAGCACGGAAACCGCAGCGATGTTCGCTGGATTGCCCTGACGAACGAAGCCGGCAAGGGCTTTATGGTCAGCGCTGACAGCGGCGAAGTGATTGAGACGAACGCCTCCTATTTTGAGCAGAATGATCTCGCTTCCAAGAAGCATCCGTATCAGCTCATCCAGGAGGACGACATCTATCTCAAGATCAACCAGTTGACCTCCGGCCTCGGCGGCCAGCAGAGTTGGGGCGCACGCGCTGAGGAATACGTTACCATCCGTCCGAACAAGGACTATCAGTACACCTTCCGCTTTACTCCTATTGCGGAAAAGAATGTCTCCAACATGATGGCCACCAGCAAGACCGGTTTGACCGATAAGCTGATTGAAGCCATCTCTGTGGACGGCAAGGCAATTGAGAACTTTGACCAGAATACAAAGGAGTATGAGATCCCGGTCGTCGATACCACAAGAATTCCTCAGGTGGAAATTTCTGTGAACGACGCCGACGCAACCGTGACGGTTGAGCAGGCTGATTCCCTGCCCGGCACAGCGGTTATCAAGGTTATCCCCTCTGGTGCGGACGAAGCGGACGCTTGGATCTACACCATCCGCTTTACGGTATCTCAGTTTACCTATATGAGCGACCTAGACTGGACTTCGGCCACGACAGGCTGGGATGGATATCAGCCGAGCAAGGATTCTCACAGTGGCAGCGGTAAGTTGACCCTTCTGGGAGAAAACGGAGAGGAAGTCCAGTACGACAAGGGCATTGGTACACATGCAACCTCCGACATCGTGTACAATCTGAACGGTGCGTTCGACCGCTTTGAGGGTTATGTCGGCGTGGATCGTTCGCAGTCGCACAACGACAATGCGACCATTAACTTCCAGATTTTCCTGGATGGCAGCGATACACCTGCGTTTGAAAGCGGCGTGATGCGCGTCGGTACTGTACAGAAGAAGTTCTCCGTCGATATTTCCGGTGTGGACGAAGTGAAACTCCATGCGGATATGGTGGAGAGCAACGGCAATGACCACGCGGACTGGGCAGATCTCAAACTCTTTAAGAATGAAGAGATTAGCGCCATTTATGCTGTCCGCACGGCGGTCAATGGTGGTACCGCGAAGGTTATGACAGATAAGACTGTGGCAGCAGAGGGCAAGACTGTCCTTGTAGCAATTTCTGACGTGGAAGCGGGCAAACAGTTTAAGTCCATCACAGTGACGGATAAAACCGGAGCCGTAATTCCCGCCACTGCGCTAAAGGCAGGCGAGGCATACAGCTTTACCATGCCGGCTTCCGCAGTTGACGTAGTGGTAGAACTTGAGCAGGAGCATGTCGGCCCGGTAGAATCTCACCTGCTGACCGCCCAGTGGAGCGGGAACGCCTCCATGGAAGTCAGCGGCAATGCAGATGAGATCATTTCCACCAATGCGATCTACGGCGCAAAGGTGCTGGCGGGCGAAAAGCTGACCTTTACCTTTACCCCTGTAAACGGCGCATTCTCCAGTGCAAAGCTCAACGGCGAGGACATCCCGTTTGAGGCCGATGGCTGCACCTATACCTTGACCATGCCGAACGAGAACACCAGCCTGCGCTTT
>DBFXIC010000427.1:0-4371 GCA_048455095.1 Anaeromassilibacillus sp. | reverse complement strand
CTCGCGGCCTTCCACTGCCGGGGCAAAGCTGAACTCCAGGCCGGTATCGGCCATTACGACCGCCTTGTACGCGCCCAGCAGGTTTGCGAGCTTCTGCTCCTCGCCGCCGATGGACAGCTTCACATTCTTCGGGAAGTTCACTGTCAGCATATGCTCGGCGGGTTCTACTTCCGGAGCATTCAGAGTTGCAGCCACAAAGGAGACGTTGCCTCCATTCTGTGCCGCCAGCTCATAACGCACATACAGCGGGCATTCTTCCTTCGCCTGCAGGTTGATGGTCACGGTACGATAGAAGTTGGTGTCCATGTTGCCAAATTCATATACCTGGTTTTCGCTCACTCCGGATGCATCATAAACGATGAGCTTTCCTTCTGCCTTCCAGCCGCCGATATAGAGGGTCAAAATTTTCTCCTCAGGTCCAGCCAAAGCCTTCAGGGTAAAGTCGCTGCCCAGTTTGCTCTGCTGCAAGCCGGTAGTCAAGTCGGTTGCTTCCTTATCCGGGGAACCGTCCGTCCAGCTAAATGCGGTTCTGTGATCGTCAAACCCAACCAGAGAGGAGGAATTTTTCAAAGTCAGCTGCTCTTCCTCAACGTCTTTGCGGTTGATGTTGGCAGTCGCCGCTTTGCCGAGGTGGATCCAGTCGAGGTTGCCCTCTTCTGTCAGATTGCGCTTATCCGGATACCAATCCGTCACATCCACTGTGCGCTCTACAATACTGTTGACCTCGTCCCCAGGCTCCGCATTCGGGTCACGAAGTGCCGCCGCCGCAAAGGTGACGTTGCTACCGCTCGTCTTTGTATAACGGACAACCAGATCTGTGCCGGTTGCAGAGGTCATGTCGATGGTGACCTTACGGTAATAAGATTTATTCGGATCGCCAAAGGTGTAGGTATCAATCTTCGTATCCGCCGACCGGTCAAAAACTTCCAGTTTGGCTTCGCTCTTCCAGCCGCCGATAAACAGGATCAACTGCTTTGCTTGCTCGGTCGCCTTCACGCTGAATTCAAAGCCCGCATCGGTATCAAAAATGACAGAACCGTTCCGGGTTGCATCAACGGATTCGATCGGCATACCGTCCGAATAGCTGAAGGTCGTGCAATAGTCGTCGAAGCCGCCCAAGCTGCGGGCATTTTGCTTCAGGAAGGTGATCTGCGGGGTGGTGGTATTCTTTCTGGTGATCTGTCTGGCATCGGAGATGTTGGGCTGTACCCAGTCGAGATTGCCAAGGGAGGTCAAATTCACCACATAGGGCATCTCTTCGCTGACATCGATGGTGCGTTCCACCGGCTCTTTGTAGCTGTCGTAATCTGTTGCCTCATCATAGTCCAGAGCAGGCACTTCCGGATCAGCTGCATTGTCAAATTCAGCGATCAGCTGCATGGCCTCATAGACATTGCCGGACACTTCCACTTCGTAGACCGTGCCGTCTGCCGCGCCGTCTGCGATTGCGAACGGCATTGCACTGGCATCCTGTGCAATAGCTTCAAAGTTCAGGGTTTCTCCGCCTGCTGTGGTGACGCTCTTCAGCTCTCCCCAGCCCTGCGGCTGATGGATGCGGACCGTCCAGCTGCGGTTGTCAAAGCAAAGCTCGCCATCGAAGGTTCCCTTTGCCGCGCCGATATCGATGACGGTCTTGCCGTCCTCAAACTTGGTGGACAGCTCTGTAGTACGATACTTTCCTTCCTCATACTTCGTGGAAACGGTATCATCCTCATACAGAGTAGTGGTGTCGCTGTAACGGGTGGACGGATAAACGTCCAACGTCATGTGGCTCCAGTCCTTATCCTTTGTGGTCATCATTTCGTCGGCCAGCGGGAGGATGGCGCCTTTCCTGATATACATCGGAGTTTCGCGGATCGGTGCTTCCACTTCGATGCTGCGCGGGCCATAAACGGTTTCGCCGGTGAACAGATCAATCCATTCGCCTTCCGGAATCCAAACCGTTCTGGTGCAAAGGGTTTCTTCCTTTTCACCCTGGGTAACGTACTGCATCTTGCAGAGAGCCTTGTCAGACTTCTCGTAATACTCATACCGCACGTTATAGGTTTCGCCGGCCTTCAGAATGCCTTCCGAAGTCTTGGTTGTAGCCGACTGATCTTTCCAGGAATTGACGAACAACTCGTCGTTGATGTAGATGCGGGCGCCGTCGTCGCTGTATGTCTGCAGCTGGACGTCTTCGTCGCCAATTGTAATGGTGCCTGTGAAACGGATGCTGAAATTATCCGAATTGATTCCGTTTGCCGGGCTGCCCGTTCCCCAGTTAAAATCAATGTTGGGAACCGTCTGGGTCAGAACCGGTTCGCCATTCAGGTTGTAGTTGTTGAAGTACTCCGCCTTCAAGCCCTTCTGGCCATCGGGGGTCTTCAGCCATGCAGAAGGAACGCTCGGATCTTCTTTGTTAGAATCCGTGATGGTCGGAGCGATCAGGATGTCGTCGCCGAGCAGATACTGGTCGTTCCTGTTCGCACTCTCATACTCCGGATAATAGAAGTCCAGTCTTCTG
The DNA here is from genome assembly GCA_048455095.1 of Anaeromassilibacillus sp. Lineage (GTDB taxonomy): Bacteria > Bacillota > Clostridia > Oscillospirales > Acutalibacteraceae > Anaeromassilibacillus. Next base: position 1,868 of record DBFXIC010000427.1, on the reverse strand, counting down.
ACCAACGGCATACCGGTCTCATAGTTTTCATGAGAGAGGTTGTAGAAGGTCGGAAGCAGACGATAACGCATGTTGACATAGTCGCGGATGATGTCCAGAGCTTCTTCGCCCTTCATCCAAGGCATACGTCCATTTTCGGTAGAGAATTTAGTGTTATGCGGACGATAGATCGGAGAAAGTGTTCCGTACTGCATCCACTTCACAAATTCATCTGCAGTCAGCTCAGTGGTCGGCGTCTGATGGCTTCCAACGTCCGTGCTGATGTACGGCAGACCGCCGATTGCGCCATACTGAACGGCGAATTCAAGCTCTCTCTGCAGGGTTTCCTGATGTCCGCCGGTGTCGCCGGTCCAGGTCACTGCAAAGCGGTGCTGCGAAATGTCCGGAGCACCGATGTCGCCGCCATTAGAGCTTCCGTCAACATTGCTCATCATGAAGAGGCGCTGGTCCGGATAAACAGCTTTCTGCGCATCCGCATAAGCCGCTCCGCCAATAGCCTCATGCGTGAAGCCTTCCGGCGCCACGATAGTCGTGGACCAGTTGCGGTCATACCACCAGGCGTCCAGGCCCATATTCAACAATCTGGTCAGATTGTCGTAACGATACTGGATCTCCTTCGGGATAATCGCGCTGTTCTGACGGTTTTGGTCATTCTTTGTCGGTTCCGGATGGTCATTGAAGATGATATTGACATTCTTGTCATGTGCTCTCTGGATAAAGTCTTCCATATCCGGGAACAGATTTGTGTTGATATCGTAGCCGATACCACCGGTGCCGGCACTTCTCCAGTCCGTATCGATGACCAGATTATCCAGCGGCACCTGATAGGTCTCGTGGTAATCCTCAATCTGCTGCATAGCAGTCGCGTCGCTGTACTCATGATAGCGGCTGTCCCATGCACCAAAGACCGACAGCGGAAGCATCTCGGTCTGGCCGGTCAACTTTACGAAATCCTTGCGCAGCTGTACGTCGTCGCCCTGGGGCAGGAACACATACATATCCGGCGCATCGTTGGCCGTATCAAAACCGTTTGTATCGCGATTCTCGGTGTTCTCTTCCGGTTGCGGGGTAAAGCCCCACTCCGGAACTGTCATTCTGGGGCTGTCCCCCATTTCCCAGGCCATGACTTCTTCGCCCGGGTCTGGCAGATAGACCTTACTGCCTGGAAGTCCCTTGTACTTCCAGATCAGACGCCCTTCCTTATCGCTGATGGTGATGCCGGAAATATCCTGGGCGTCCGCAGGTATCGTGATATCAAAAACGCTTGTACTTAAAATGACATTGCCATCCACGTCTTCACGGGTCACTTCCGTGCCTTCCCAATTGTTTCTGTTCAAAACATGGAAGGTTTCACGATCCTCAAATCCTTTTGGTCCCTTTTCCTCAAGACGCACCACGGTCGGAGACAGGACCTGCACACGAACATTGCTGATAATCTCTGATGCATATCCCTGCGCGTTCATCTCAACGGCGGCCGGACTGCGCTCAGTCTTTGCGGATGCAAGCGTCATCGGAGCAGAGCTAGACAACACGAGCGTTGCGCAAAGCATCAGACTTAATATCCGATTCTTGTTCCTTTTCATAGTTAATTTCTCTCCCTTTTTCAGCGATCGGCGGCATATCGATGCGTTCTAAACTCTATTGCAAAAGAACCCATCTTTCATGCCAACTTTTCAGATGAGGAAACCTCCACACCTGATTCGGCACAAATGGGAAACTGTCCCATTTCTGCCGGCAACTAGAACAAACTACTTTATGAAATGCAGTATCCTCCCCCTTTCGATCGTTTCAGAACATAAAATATTCTCATATTCAATCGACAGACAAGATAATATGACTTTTTATCCATGTCCGGATTGAATATTAAT
>DBFXIC010000426.1:0-4667 GCA_048455095.1 Anaeromassilibacillus sp. | reverse complement strand
AAGCGTGGGATTCTTTCCGTTATTCTTCATCATATCCGAAAATCATCAAATATGCAATGCTTTTACCGGTTCTATGGGATGCAAGTTTTTGACAAACGGGCGGCTCTTTTCTATAATAAATGCAATAAAAAGCGGATGGCTTCTTTGTGGAAGCCGGAAAGGCGGTCATCCATGGCAGAAATTACACCCTTGCGCGCGCTGCGCTATACAGCTGCGGCAGGCGATTTGAACGAATTGGCCTGCCCTCCCTACGATGTGCTGGCCCCGGGGGACCGGGAAACATATCTCTCGCACAGCCCCTACAACTGCATGCATTTGGAGGCCCCCGACTCTTATAGTCACGCCGCAACACTCTTGCGGGAATGGGTGGAACAGGGAATCCTTAAACAAGACGCAACACCGGCAATGTTCATCTATGAGCAGGAATTTCGGATTCGCAGTGAGGTCATGCGGAACAAGCTCCTTCTATGCCGCATGAAGCTCTCTGATTTTTCCGAGGGTATCGTGCTGCCGCATGAAAATACGCTCGACGAGGCGAAGCGCGACCGGTTTGAGCTCATGCGGGCGACGAACTGCAATATCAGCCCCGTATACGGCCTCTATGAGGACCCGCAGCGGGAGACGCGCGAACGCATCGAACGGCTCTCTGCGGATACGCCGCGCAATACCTGCACACTCGAAGGGGTGACGCACCGGCTCTGGGTGGTGAATGACCGGCTGGCGATCCAAGCACTGCGCGAGGACTTTCAGGGGCGTAGGATCTACATTGCGGACGGGCATCACCGCTATGAGACGGCGTTGCGCTTCCGCGATTGGCGGCGGGGGCAGGGACTGCCGGATGCGGACGACATCCTGATTGGCCTGGCCGACCTGAACGGCCCCGGGTTGGCAGTGCTGCCCATCCACCGTCTGGTGCATGGGTTGACCGGGTTCGACGAGGCGGCGCTGCTCAAGCGCTGTGAAGAATTTTTTCAGGTATATGAGATGGACACGCCCCCGGAGTACATCGAGACGAACATGGACGCGCTGCACCGGCAGGCCAAGAAAGCGTTTGCCTACTATTCCGGCGGAAAGACCTGGAAGCTGCTCCTCTTAAAAGATGAGTCATTGATGGACCGGCTCTATCCGGAACAGAACCCGAGCCTGCGTAATCTGAACATCTCCCTCCTGCACAAGGTGATTTTGGAGGGGATGCTCGGCATCGGGGAGGAAAGCCTCGCCAAGCAGCAAAACCTGACTTATACCCGCGATTTTGCCGAAGCGCTCGCGGCTGCCCGCGCCGGGGAATGCCAGTGTGTGTTCTTTGTCAATCCCGCGCGCGTTAAAGAGATCCGAGAGGTGGCGGACGCGGGCGAAAAAATGCCGCAAAAATCCACCTGGTTTTACCCGAAGCTGCTGACCGGGTTGGCGGTCAACCCACTGGACGCCTGACTTTGGGCCCAGGAGAGTCGGTATTTATTCCTACGTTTTGCAATATTTTTTAAATATTATACAAATAGTTTTATATAAATGGCGATCCTACATGGCATGCATTCCCTTTCCACAAACGTTTGAAAGGTAAATCGTTTTCCGCAAAAGCCCACTTGACTTCAAGCGCACTTGAAGCAGTAGAATCTTTTGTAAGAAACAATCGTCACGCCTTTTAAACAAACAGGAGGAATTCTTATGTCTTATACAGCTAGTAATCATCGATACGATACCATGGAGTACCACCGCAGCGGGAACAGCGGCCTAAAGCTCCCGGCACTTTCGCTCGGCCTCTGGCACAATTTTGGTTCAAATGGCAACTACGAAAATATGAAAGCGATGTGCTTTACTGCGTTCGACAACGGTATCACCCATTTTGACCTCGCCAACAATTATGGCCCGGAGCCGGGCAGTGCAGAACGAAATTTTGGCCGGATCCTGCATGAAGAACTACACAGTCACCGCGACGAGCTGGTCATCAGCACTAAGGCGGGCTACACCATGTGGGACGGCCCCTATGGGGACTGGGGCAGCCGCAAATATCTGCTGGCCAGCCTGGATCAGAGCCTGCAGCGCATGGGGCTTGACTATGTGGATATCTTTTATCATCACCGCATGGACCCCAATACCCCGCTGGAGGAGAGCATGATGGCGCTCGACACTGCCGTAAAGAGTGGCAAAGCGCTCTACGCGGGCATTTCCAATTACGACCGCGAGCACACCCGCCGGGCGATGGAAATCCTCAAGGAGCTCAGATGCCCGTTCATCATCAACCAAAGCCGCTATTCGATCTTCGACCGGCATATTGAGGCGGACGGCTTGAAAATCTTTGCAGCGCAGAACGGCTGTGGTATCATCGCATTCAGCCCGTTGGCACAGGGCCTTTTGACAGACAAGTACCTGCGGGGCATCCCCGAGGACAGCCGTATCAAAACGGACGGTCGTTTCTTGCATGCGGATCAGCTCACCCCGGAAAAGCGCGGGCAGATCGCTGCGCTAAATGAAATCGCCAAAAACCGCGGCCAAAGCCTGGCGCAGATGGCGCTGAGCTGGGTTCTGCGCGACGGCGAGGTGACAAGCGTCCTGATCGGCGCCTCCAAGCCGGAGCAGATCTTGGAAAACCTGCAAATTCTCGGCCATACGTCGTTTACAGACGAGGAACTGCAGCAGATCGATATGATTAGCCCTGTTTAAACTGTTTTCTGAACACTTTTATGAACATGATTATATTTTATCGATTATGTTCAGATGAAAAGCCCCTGAAAATGACAATGTCATTCTCAGGGGCTTCTTTATTCCCACATGACAACTTCACATTTTAGGAATCTGCCTCTATGTTTGAGACACACAAGCTCTAATCTTATTTACCCATAATACGGAACGAGCAAGCCGCTTGAATCAAAGCGGATATTTAATTTTTGTGCCACCCCGACAAACTGTCCTCGTGCACGATAAAAATCATCTGCCAGCGGCGCCAGAAATCGAGGTTTCTGGAATCCATTCCAGCCATTCTGATGCAAATAAGACATCTGTATGCTCAACGTCTGCGGGAATTCTATATCGCTTTTGAGCGAAATACAGAACTGCATTCCACCTTCCCATTCGGAGATTCCTTTTGGAATTTCTGTGGAAAAAAAATCACCAAGTCCATCTACACAAAGATCCTGTTGTATGACATCTTCTCCATTAGAATCTGTATAAGCGACGAAGCTGTGCTGATATCCCGGAACAAGCGTGGTCTCCGCCACCGACCTGACCATACCCAGTGCATCTATAGCGCGATACTGGGGCATCCGCCTCCACCGATATGTACAAACAGCCAGGCACGAGGGAATATCCGGATATTTTTTCGTTTGAAATATCGCTATATGCACCTCCAGCAAACCGGGGAGGCGACCTATCTCTTCCCTTTGCAGCTCCTTCTCAAACGTCTCTGGTGTTAGAACCTTCAGGGTGTCCTTCCCATCCTGGGGCTCTTCCTGAAAATATTGTACAGTGGCGATTGCTCGGTTGGCACCGTCAACCGCATCCAGACTTTCCTGCGGAGTGGCTGTGATAGCGCGTGGGGAAAAGCCTGCGACCTGCATCTTCTCCTGGGCACTCTCCGCTGTAAATTCATACAAAACGCCACCTGGCATAAACGTCTGGATATCGGGCTCCACTTCCGCCATATGGCAGGAAATGAGAAGCACACCTTCTATCACACAAAGGAAAGCGAAGAGGACCGTTGTTATCATAAAAATTCCTGTATGCTTTTTCACGATGATCTCATTCCCATCTCAAACGAACATAGGCTTTGGTTGGATCGACCACTTTTTCATAATTTTCTACATATTTCGGAGTGACGCCGAATCCCACTGACCAGGGAAATCCCGCTTGAATGAAAACAGAATCTATTTCTATATGTCCGGTCAACTGATGCAAATAGGAAAACCAAATATTGCAGGACTGCCCCGGTGCGGATTCGTTGCTAAAGCTTTGTCCGTACTGCAAGCCTCCCTGTAATCCATAAAAATGCCTTGCCATTAAGGTCTCCCCTGGGGAGAAAATATGTCCTTCCTGAGGGTCACTGTTTGCGGGTACTTTTCCAATTTTGATCGAATAATTATAAACATTATCCTCTGTTTCATTGGGGACATCATTGATCTCAGTAAATACTGGATCATGCTCGGTAACGGTAATACTTGAATTTGCTGTAATCGTATAGTCTTTTTCAAAATACCCCCAAAATGCGCTGTAGCATCCTGGAATATCTGTTGTATTCTGGTCTCGCATAAGGCCAAAAAAGTCTATTGAATCCCGATGTGAGGGCATCGTGGTCCAAAGGAATTGGCTTACAATTAGGCTTGCGGTTGGTCCCTCATTGTTGATATGATAAAGTGTATTATCCAACTCCAAGGTTCCCCCGTCGCTGCTGGTAAAAGTATTCGCATACGTGCTCGGCATTTGCTCGGGCGCATAAATCACATTGCCTTCCGCGTCCTGTATGCGATAAGTGCTTACCAGTTCCTGCATTTGTCGATCAGATTCTGCTTCAAGCCTAGAAGTGATTTCTGTATATGTTTCCTCATCGATTTGTTTAAATTGTCCCTCTCCCTGTTCCATATCCAAACATTCCTGATAATATGTAACGCTTTGCTCCGCGGAATCCGCTTCAGCAATTTTTAAAATAATCTCTTCATCCATATTCTCAACATACG
>DBFXIC010000425.1:0-11152 GCA_048455095.1 Anaeromassilibacillus sp. | reverse complement strand
CTTGTTTTGGTTTCCAATCTGTGCTTGCAGCTTGCCGGGCGTCACCGGCAATTGTACGCCATCCAGATAAAATGTATACGGCATTTATGCGTACACTCCTTCCACACCCGTTGCCGCGCCATTGTTGATGGCCTCCACCATGCGGTGCGTCAGCGTCTCGGCGTCCAGATATGACGCCACGTTCTGCGTTACGCCGCCCATATCCACACGGATTTCCGTCGTTGTAAAACGGTTGATCGCCTCCTGCTCCGCAAGGTCGCGCATCCATTCCAGCTCCTCGTTGTTCAGGTTCAATGAATCCGCTGACGCCGCCGTGTTCGCGGCCGTTTCACTTGTGTTGTTATAGATGCCTTCAAAGGTGTCGCCAAGATTGAAGGCATCTATACTATCAAGGCTAAAGGCTCTGGAAATTTTATCTGCAATTCCTTCTCCGAATTTGTAACCAGCGGAAGCAGCATCAGAATAATCAATGAAATCCATCTTCTGAACATATTCAACCCAACCGGCTTTATCTTTAACTTTCTGCTGGGCCTGTTCCAACCCCGCATAAAAGCTATCAAGGCCGCTTGTAATATCCACCGTTACACCGGGAATTTTATTGATCAAATCTTCAATGCCTTGGGCCAGATTGTCGCCAATCGCGCAATATGTGGCAGTACGTCGGGCAAAATGTACCTGACAACGGCTTACAAGGCGTGACAAGGGCTGATTTTGACCTTACGAAACGTGACAGAGCCTTTATAAAAACTGAATATCTATGCATAAACGTTACGCCGGGCGGGGTGTTATCCCTGCCCGGCGTTGTCTATCAATTCGCCTTTTTTGTTGTCCAGGAAGCGCCTGACTTGCTCAAATAGTTCGGGGTTCTCCTTTGCCATTGTCTCGAATATCATGGCGCTTACGTTCTGCATAGCGGCCTCGCCGGGGTCGCGGCGGCTGCGTTTGTAAGCTGTCACTTTTACCAGCGAATTAGCTTCCCGCAGGAGCTTATCCACGCCGATCTTCTGCCAATCTTCCGGCTGCGTGTTGGCCAGCGTGTTCAAGATGGAATTGCTCATAATCTGAATAATGGCCTCGGTGGTATCCAGGCCGGGGTACTTGTTGAGTTCGTCCGTCAGCATACGGAAATTATCCTGGGCAATGCGGAGCATCTGCGTTGTGGCAAGGAACTTTTTGGCGTAGGTGCATACCGCCATTCTTGAAAGTGAAACACCCTTTGCCCTCAAAAAGTCCACAATCTCGCGATAGGTCACACCGGTCAAAAGCATTTGCTCCACTTCATCCTTAGTATGCGGGTCGAGCCTGTCAATTTTTCCTGTCCGTCTGCGCGTCGTGTTCCCCATAGCGTCACACATCCACGGCGGGGCTTTCCTGCACTCCCATAAGAATTTCAATCCCTGCGGCGGTCAGCGTGATGTGGTAGCCTTTGGTGGTATCATCAAGCTGGCCGGGGAATGGTTCTTCTTTGGGGCCGGTGATGCGGATGTACCCCGCCTCGGTGAGATAGTTCAGGCTGTTCTGCACGGCTTCCCATGGTTCTCCCTGCATCAGATAGCAGATATTCCCCACAGTACTTTCCCTGGGATTGAGTATATTGACAGTACGTAGAATCCGGCCGTTGTTCTCCCGGAATGTGTACTGCTGTAAACGTTTTTTCAGATTTTCAGCATCCATATTTGTACCTCCTGTAATCGCTGTTTAACCGCCGCTTAACCGCCGTTTTCAGCCAGTGGAGACGGTAGCTTTTTTCTTAGTCGATACATAGATAGCGGCTTTTTTATTATTGAGTACAAAAGCGTCGAAGTAGATGCGCCCTTCCACCAGCCAGCCGTTGATCCCCTGCGGGTTTTCGTGCTGCTTGTAGTCTGCAATCTTAATAGGAGAAGTCATGGCGGTGGGGTGGGTAATGATGAAATTAACGTTTTCGGGAAGGTAGTCTGTGGGAATCACGATAACCGCCGTTCCGTCAATCATCCCCACCGCGCCCTTGACGGCGATTTCCTGCGCCTTGTCGCCCGCGCTGGTGAAGGCTTTATCCAGCTTGATAGCCTTGTAAAATTCGGGACTGACAAAAGAGATACGGCCCTTTGGGGGAACGTGGGAATCGAACAGGGTCATAGAGGCATCCAGGAAAGCGGAATAGGCATTGTTGCTGGACAGCGTTTCCTCTTTGACGTTGGTTTCCAGCGCATTCTCTACCAGCTTTGCCAGCCTGTACTTGTCGATGGTGGGCGCGATCACGTCCCGAAGCTGTCGGGCCAGAGCGTTGGCGGCGCTGATCTGCATCTGCGTGTCGGTGTTGTTGCGCCTGTCAACGGTAAATGTAAAGCTTTTATCCTGGGTCATTTCCAGCGTTTGAATATCGCTTCCCAACTCCACGGGAGTGCCGTATCGGTTGCCCTGAGCGGCCATATCGTAGTCTTGCAGCGGCACAGTGGGAATACTGTACACGTTGACCTTGTTCACGCCTGTAAAGTCATAGTCCCTGTTGATGGCCGCCTCGGTGCGGGATTCCTCGCTGAATTTTTCGTCAATGACCGCCGCATATTTTTCGGCGTAATTTACTGCCATATCCGTTTCCCTCCTTATTTCTTAAAAGCGTCCGCGAATGTCCGGGCAAATATATCGCTGCCGGTTTCATAGCCTGCAACACGGTATGAACCTTCCGGCGTTTTTCCCCGTAAGCGAAGCATGACGCCCTCCTGAGCGGCGTTTTCAAATACGCCCATCAGTTTATCAAGGCTTTGCATGGTGCTTTCCCTGTCCCTGTATTGCACCAGCTCCGCGATGCTGGCAGGGAGACGCCGCTCGTCCAGCTTGGCGATGACCTCGGCCTGCAAATCCCGCCTGGTAAGTTCCGCTTCCAATTGGGCAATTTTATCATCTTTGGAAATCTGTTCCCGTTTCAGCCGCTCCGCCTCCGGCAAGTTACGGATACGTTCCTGCTCCTCGGCCTCCCGTTCCTCCTGCCACTCCTTTTTCTTATCGGCCAGGAGGGTTTCTAATTCCTCCTGGGTGTAGGTTTTCGGCTGCTGTACGGCTTCCTGTGCCGCATCGGCGGGTGTGTCCTGGGCCGGGGGCTGCACCTGCGCGGCCTCCTCCGGCGTTGCCGGACCGCTGCCGGTTTCCTGCTCCGGCGAGCCATTCATCAGGCTTACCACTTTTTCAATGAATCCCACATTGCTTTCCTCCTGACTATGATCTGTTTTTGGGCGCTATGATAGACCGTATCTGAACCTCAGACAGCTGATACTTTTTTGCAAGTTCCCGGATATTGCTTCCGGTGAATTCCGTCTTTATCATAGTGTTTCGGATAGGGCGGGTGATATTGTCCTCTTTGGGGATATACAGGTATGTCCCGCCGTATTTGCGTACCAGCGTCTTAAAAACATCCAGCCCAATCAGGTCGGCAATGCCCTGGTGCTCTTGGCTCAAATCCTCATACGTCAAACGCTGCAATATATCTTCCACATGACCGCCCCCTTATGATTTTTATTATAATCGCTTATTGTTTGGCCGTACATGAAAGCGTCTAATAAAAATACTTAAAGCAAGGCGCGGTAAAATTGCGCCTTGCTTTAAGGGCTGCCGAATCTTAGAGATTGCCATGTATCTGTTCAAAGTGATCTGAAAATGTCTGGTAAAATTCTGCCATCAATTCCCCCAGGAGTTCTATAGCAGGTATGTATTGCTCCTCATTGGTGCTGCCGCTTTCCAATGCATTATTTATAACAAGGCAGAAACTGCTCAACTGTTCAGCGCGGTACACAATCGGCTCCAAATCAGCCACAAGCATTTTCAAATTTGTAACGCCCTTTTTCACTGTCATATGAATCCCTCCGTATTTTTTGGTTCAGGTATCAATGTACCAAATATCCGCAAACCCGTTTAAATTCGGCTGTATCCCGTTTAAAATCGTTTAAATAATCTTACCCTACGTCTCTCATTCCTACGTCCATACAAGCTATACAGGCCCATTACAAAGCTTGTGAGCGTGATCCTGAGTAGCCCTGCATTAGCAACGCAAACAGCTGAACAGATTATCTAAGGGGATATCCGGGAAAAACAATACTTGGATAGTTAGTGCTTCATGATACGTAAACGGGATCTTACCACTCAACTTGTAGCTGAGTACTTCCTTGCTGATTCCGATATAATCTGCTATAACTGATTTTGAAATATTTTTCTCTTTGATAGCCGCTGTCAGAATAGGGTAATACACCACCGGAATACTATAGTATTGCTTCATGTGTTTCTTCCTCCTATATGTCGATTGCTAGAAAGACGTTCTTGCATTTGCCGGGTGGAAATGCTATACTTTGGTTTGTGAAGGTTTTCCTTTGCGGGGTGGTCGCTATGTGCTGTAGCGGCTGCCCTTTCTTTTTCCTGCCTCATGCCGCGCCTCCTATCCCCATACGAACCGCCGCTTTTTCTAGGTGCTTCATAGAAAAGTCCTCGTTGAGAGCGGCGGCAAGGTTCTGTGCAATCTTGCATTGGTTTACCATAAGACGCAAACCGCCCTTGCGCTTGGAAATCTGATAGAGGTACTGCATACACTCCCGGTTGATGTTTACCCCCGCATAGATGCTTGCAATGTCCTCCAGCGTATAGCAGTTATTCAGTGGACACTTGTAAACCACTCGGCTGTATAGCTGGTCTAGTTCCTCCTCCTGCCGCCCGTACATCCTTTTTAAGATACTGGGATTCCCGGCGTAAACTATGCCAATGTGGGCCTTGTCGTTAATGGCCCGCACAGCGTCAAAGGATTTTTCCGTCAGGTGTTGGGCCTCGTCGATAATCAATAATCTGTTGGTATCGGCCAATTTGGAAATGATAGTTTGCATCATATCAGCGGTGGAGCCTTTTGTCTCCTCGCCCATCGCGGCCAGGATCAGCTTGAGGATGCAGCGCGGGGAGTTGGTGGTAACATCCGCTTCGACGTATAAAGCGCCGTTGTTATGCTGGGCGTAGTATTTCAGCGCGGTACTTTTCCCACATCCAGCGGGGCCATAGATCAGCACAATGTCATTGTATAAGTGGGCTATTTTCGCTTTCTCCAGAATGGCCCTTGTGTTATTGACCGACAGACAGATTTCCGGGGCCTTTGCCACGGCTTGCCGCGCCGTGCCCATGCGGATATACTGCTCTATCTTTTTCGCCAGTTCCCCGTTGTTGCCTGTGTAGGTGCCGCCTAAGAACAGGGACAAAACCGTTTTGGAAACGCCTAACTCCTTTGCAACCTTGCTCTGGCTTTCTTTGGCCTTGGATATGTACTCCATAAGGCTTTTCCGTATTTCCGAAACAAAATCCGCCCTGGTTTGTTCCGCCATTTCCCTAACCTCCAATCATAAATTTGAAATAGGCTTCATCTTCCTCACGCTGGCTCCTGCCGGGATCCGCCTGTTCCCGCTGGGCCTCCTGCTGCTGTTCCGCCTCCTTCATGCTTTTCGCTTTACGCTGCTTGGTGGAATTTAGCTGGTGCATGGTGGGGAGAACTTTCAAGTCTGGCTTATCAAAGGAATGCCCGTTTTCAATGGCAAGCTGCTGGATGGAGGGAACCGCGATATCCGGCATATACTCCCGCGCTATCTTTCGGCGCTGGGCTTTCTGGGCGTTCAGCTTCCTCATGTTCTGCGCGGTCATTTCCTGGCTCAAGCTGCCCAACGCCACGCTCTCGGCCATACAGATAAATTCATCGCTTTCGGTAAAGCAAAAGACTTGCCGTACATCGTCCGTGTTGTAGCGGACATAAATTTTCTTGCCCTGATACGGAAATAGCGCCTCCGCATCGTAATACTGCTGCAAATCGGGAACCCGTACCCCGTTGCGGCCCACGGTGACAAGTCGGGATGTGCGCTTGAAGTACATGGAAAGCAAGGTGGGGTTCGCAATCTGGATAGGCCGGACAACGAAGTCTTGGAATGCTTGGCAGGGCGTTTTCCCGTCCATGCTATCGCCAGTATGCACAGTGTTGTTGTACTGGCCGATTACATTTTCAAGGTAAGCCGCAAATTCGTCAAACGGCATGGCAACATCTTTTAGCTGGTCGCTGGCTTTCTTCATCCGCTCCGGCCTCCGCTGCGGGTCTGCGCCGAAGTAGGAAGGAAGATGGATGCAGTAGGAATATTCCAGCGTGTTAAAAAACCGTTCTATCAGCTTGGCCTTGGCATTGTAGGGGGTGGCATTGGTGACTTCCATGCACATTTCATTAGCCAACGACAGGGCAAAATCTTTGTTGAACAGGTCGTGCACGGTGTAATCCGCGCCGTTGTCCAGCAATACCCGCTCCGGGATGCCACAGGCGTAAACTGCGCGGGAAAAAGCGTCCAGAACCGCATCGGCGTTTGGGTCATGGTCTATCAACAGATAGCCGACAATGTACCGGGAACGCTTGTCCATCCAGCCCACCACCCACGGCCTGAATACCCGGCCCCGTGCATCTTTAACCCAGAGGTCAAAGACGTGGTTGTCGGCGCACCATACTTCATTTGTGCAGATAGAACGGTAATCAAATTGAATATATGGTTCGCACTTATCGGCAAAGGCTTTTTTACCCTCCCGCGCTAAAACCTTAGCGGGATAGGGAATACTGTCAACAAAGCGTTGAAACGCCGACACGCTGGGAAGCTGCTGCTCCGGGAAATTAAGCTGTGTCAAGCGGTAGCAGCTTGCAATCGACGGCCCGCCCCCATTGCGACGGTTTCCTTTCTCCTGCATCCAGTAGGCAAGGAACACCTGTTTTACATCCTCCGCGATAGAACTTTGCCCACGATTGTACCCGCCCCGCCTGTCCACCAGTCCGGCCACGCCCTCGCGGTTAAACAGCGTTTCCCAATGGTTTAACTGCCGTTTGGTAATAGGCTTGTCCGGGTGCTGCTCGTTATACTGCCGAAGGAATGCCGTGCGCTTGTCTGCCTTGGGATATGTAGCCTTAAACTCTTGATAGGCAAAAACGACGGATTCTTTGAAAAATACAATGGCACGCTGCGCCTCGATCAGGGGGAGAAGTGCGTCCTCGTGCCGCTGCTCCTGCTCTCCGCGATACCGGGCTTGAGCTTCTTCAGGAAGGCTTTCTAAAGCGATTCTAAGCTGCTTACCACCCCGGCCCACTCCATCAACGTGGCAGTGTTCATATCTATTTTGTTTTACAGCTTTCTTTATGGCGCTTTCTGTTACGCCACTAAGGGAAGCTGCTTCTTGAACTGTTAGCCACGTTGACATTATGAAAATTCACCTTCTATCTGCTGAGCGGCCTTTCGTCAATCGAATACTGTAAGCAAAACAATTTGATAAACATGGGGCTTGGTGTCGTATGTCCAGTTTCTACTTGACAAATATAGGATTGTGAGACTGCCATGGTTTGCGCCAAATCTTTTTGTGTCAATCCTCGCTGCTTTCTAACAACTCGTAAGGTTTCTCCAATGCCACCCATATCATCACCTCCGATTGATTTTTTTAGAGAATCGGTATATACTTTATTAGTACGGTTATAATTATATATTTGTACTGATATTTTGTCAAGAGTATAGGGAAATAATATTTGTATGCTGATATTTCAAAAAAGGGGGGCTTTACTATGCACGAAATCGGAAATAGAATTAGATTGTTGCGAAAAGCAGAAAACTTAACGCAGAAAGATTTTTCAAAGCGCTTGCTGATTTCTCAGTCATATCTAAGCGGGTTGGAAAATGGCAATGAGGTTCCGACAAGCAAATTGCTAAAACTGATATGTCTTGAATTTGGGGTAAATGAAAGCTGGCTAGTAAACAACAGCGGTGAAATGTATGATGAAGTATACGAAAACGATAAATCGGCATTAGTTGATGTGTCTAATTCGGCATTACTAAAACTATTGACGTTACTATCTACTAAATCTAATGTTGAGTATGGGCTATATGCTAATACCGCAGAGCAATTGGCCCTTGCAATGGGTAATGGGAGATTCTTAGATGAAGATAGTAAATTGAGATATTTGGAGCTTTTCCAGAACTTCATGATGGATTTTGCTCGAATGTTGTATGTAGTTGTTAATATTGGAAATTCAGATGAACTAGAAAAGCATAAACAAGGAATACGCGATGATATAGAAAAACTGCTTTCTCTTATTGACACAATGAATATTATTCAAAAATAAAGAATATCTATTCATTTCTTGATTGGTGTCTATACTGTACCTACCACGTCTATATGTTTCCCTTGCTCACTATCATAAGTGAAAGCATAAAGAACCCCACAAACCTTGAATTAAACAGGGTTTGCGGGGTTTTTAAACAAAATTGCCTAATTCCCTTAGTCGTAAAGAAATTGGCTATCTGACACATTTTGTTCCCTTAGTCTAAAGTAGCTTGAAAGCCTTATATTAAGCGTGTTTACTGGCCTTTGCCGACTAAGGGAATTGACACATATTGCGTGATTGGTTACAATCGAGGTAATTTTTCACAGCGTCCAGGTATTCCTCGTCAGCGGGGAGGACGAGGGTGTAGTCCGGCTTTCCCTCGACACGCAGCGTCATACGGAGCATTTCATCCCTGCTCTCATCCCGCCAAGGCTCTGCCGGCGAAAGATAGCTGCGGTCGATCCCCATATCCGGTGTCAGCAAGCTGCGGGCGTTGGGAACAAAGGCACTGTACCGGGCGTAGTTGTATCCCTGCGGATCAACAAGGAAACCGTCCTTTCCCTCCGCGTCGAGGATGAGCAGGCAGTGCCTTGCAGTATCATCGTGTCGGATGGCGTTTTTATTCTCTGCGATGAAATCGTAATCAGCCAGCAGTGCGCGGCTGAACTGCTGAAACCGCGGGCTTGGCAGCTCAATGACCTTATCCACGGCACAGGGGTCTGCCTCGCACCCGGTCTGCTTACCCTTCAGTTCTGCCTGAATGATCATTGTGAAAGCCCTCCCATCACCATGTGGTTGCTTTGACCACCGTTCATCACTTCTTCCATGCTGATATAGCCCTTATAGGCGATGTAGCCCCGGTCGGTGAACATTCCGTCCTCCTCATTCATGCGCTCCGTGCCATACTTTTCATAGTCGTAAAAAGCGTCGAGATTTTCGTCATACTCGAAGCGGCCGGACTGGCGGATCATATACTTGCCGTAGTCCTCCGGCGTATGTGTGCCGGGGGCGAAGTCAAACAGGTCAAGGCTTTCCGCAAGGTTTTTGATCTGTGCCGCGGACTTTGGCTCTGCCAGCGTGACCACGGCGCCCAGCTTTTCCATATCCGCTTTTGATAACCCATCCGTTGCCCCTGCCAGTTCGTTGAGGTCGGAGAGGTTTTCATACTTCATATCCAACAGGACATCCACCTCGTTGGGGAGCTGACTGTCCTCCAGCCGCAGGCGGACATCGGCGGAGTCTGTGATGCCCCCGCGAAGGAGGGCACGGTCGATTTCCTCCTGTTCCATGGGGAGGTACAGCCATGTGATGTGTTCGGTGTCCTCCGGCTCGGCTTTGGAGGTCACCGCAACGGTGATGGCGTTCGGCTCGTAGTAATAGCAGGGGAAAAACCGGCCATCATAGATCTGCTCTAACTTCATGCCGTTGTCGTAGACCACACCGTAGGGGGTGATCGTGCCGCTGCCGCTTTCAATGAGCTGCCGTGCGGTTCCCTTGCCGTCCAGTTTGTTCAGCTCATCCACACTTGCGCTGCCGCCGTGCAGGTTCATGTAATGGTCGCGGCCGATGGCGGCGAGGTCGGAAAAGTCGGTAATGACCGTGGCTTGCTGGCAGCAGAAGGTCAGGTTGATGAGATCCTTCGGCTCGAACAGCTCCAGCTTGTGGGCCATCGCCTGAAACTGCGCGGCTTCGCCGGTGTCGAAGCTTTCCAGCCGTTTGGCGAGGTAGTTCAGCTCCTCCACATTGACCGTGAGCATTTCCGTGCGTTTGAGCACAAAGAAAAAGCTATCAACCTCCTCCACCTTGCAGTCCGCCTTGACCGCGTCACCAATTTCCAACGCCTCCAACAGTTCCATGCAGTGTGCGTACTGGTCATGCGGAATGGGAAACGGGATGGTCGCCACGCCGTATTCCGGGTGGTTGGGATTACCGAGAACCGCTTGAATCATCATGTTATCTCCTCCGTCTTTCTTTCCAGATTTAAGACCACCTCGCCGTACCTGCACAGCAGGAGTGCTCCGAGGATGAGCCGAAAGGCTCTATCACTGACCAGCTCGGAAAAAGCAAGGTCTTCTATCACGATGTTATCACCGCCAACGGAAATGGTTTTCGCCGCCTGATAAATGCTGTACAGCTCCGGGTGAATATCGGAGAGGCGGATGGCGGGGAAGTCGAAGCCGCTGCTGTCGAAATGCCAGAGGACTCTTTGCCAAAGCTCCTCATCGGCGGTAAGCAGAAGCAGCGCAGCCGCATTGCGCTCGGACATACCGTAGCAGCGGTTTTTCCAATGCGTCCATCGTTCTCTGTGGGCATCACTGAGGAAGAAGCAAAAGGGCTGCCGGTTCAGCTCATCTCGCAGCCGTCTTTGCAGCGGGCGGAACAACCTTCCGCCAAAGCACTCCCGCGCCAGAGCATTCAGCTCCACCACGCCGGCCTCGATGCGCTCCTCCAGACAGACGCATTCATTCAGGTGGCAGGGGTGTCCGCTGTCATATCTCGTGCAGTCTTTGCAGCGCACATCGTCGGCACTGTAGCGAAAGCTGCTGCGGATGCGTCCGCTTCTGCGAGGCTGATGACGGGGTGGCGTCATCATCTGCACCTCTGCGGCGAACAGGGGTGTGAACTTCATAAAGTATCGCGTCAAGCAAATCCACTCCTTTTTTGAAAATAAAAAAGGGCCGGAGTCTTATTGCTAAAACTCCGGCCCATGCCATGCTGCTATTACATTGTCTGCTCCTGCGAGGCTCGTTCCAATGCTTCCTCCTGCTGACGGACGCGCTCGTCCAGATCCGGCACGCACACCCTGATCTGCTGCTGGATTCCGCGGATCATTTCTTCCTGCATATCCGTCAGCTCAAAGAAGTCCTCATCCACGGAATCGGCGCAGCAGCGGAATATCTCAGTCAGCTGCTCCGGGCTGAAAAGCTGTTCCTTTGGGATAAGCCCGGAGCGTGTGGCGAAATCCTGCTTGGCGGCATCGTAGTTCTCCATGAAATAGTGCCCGTGTACCACGCCCGTGCGGTCATAGTCCCAATC